>CAMLJW010000554.1 GCA_946480485.1 uncultured Streptomyces sp.
AGCCCTGCTCGCCCTCCGCGAAGGCCCGCTGCTCGAGCAGGCCGTGCGGGCCCTGCCAATCACCCCCGAGGTGCTGGTGGTCAACGCCACCGGCCGCGACCATCCCCGCCGCGCCGGCCTTGCCCTCCACCTTGGCGCCGTGCTTGGGCTGCCCACGGTCGGGGTGACCACCCGGCCGCTGGTCGCCCAGGGCGCCTGGCCTGTCGATCAACGCGCTGCGACGGAACCGCTGCTGCTGGGTGGCGAGGTGGTCGGCTGCTGGGTCCGGACCCGGGCGGGGGCCAAGCCGGTGGCCGTCCACGCCGCCTGGCAGACTGACGCCCAGGACGCTGTCCAGGTGATGCTGGCCGCGACCCGCCGCGCGCGGACCCCAGAGCCCTTGCGCCGCGCCCGCACCCTGGCCCGAACCCGGCGGGCACACACGCGCTGAACGCTGCAATGCACATGCCCGGCCTGCTGTTCGCGGCCCGACCATGGATGGCGCTCCTTGGGAGGTGGCAGGGAATGCGTCGGCTTCGCCGGCGACCGCCGCCGACCGACAGCGAGATCAGGCACAGCGGCTGATCGCCGACGTGGCAAGGAATGGGCCGTACTACGTAGCGTTGCCGGTCGACAAGCTGGTGCTGGTGCCGCGGGCGCGTTCCAGCACTCGGTACACCGTGGGCCGCGAGACCGAGAACAGCTCGGCCAACTCGGCGATCGTGTGCTTCCCACCTTGGTGGAGTTGGACCAAGTGGGCCTGTTGGCGGACGCTCAGCTTGGGCTGCTTGCCGCGCAGCCGGCCCTTGGCGCGAGCGATGGCCATGCCCTCGCGGGTGCGCATGCGCAGCAGGTCGACCTCGAACTCGGCAAAGGTGGCCAGGATGTTGAAGAACATCTTGCCCATCGGGTCGGCCGGGTCGTAGATCGTGCCACCGAGGGACAGCTTCACATCGCGGGCGACCAGCGAGTCGCCGATGGCCCGAGCATCGGGCACCGACCGGGCGAGCCGGTCGAGCTTGGGCACCACGAGGGTGTCGCCGGAGCGGACGGCGGCCAGGGCTTGGTTCAGACCGGGGCGGTTGCGGGTGGTGCCGGTGAGCCCGTGGTCAAGGTAGATTCGATCCGAGGCGACGCCAAGGCCGAGCAGGAGCTGGCGTTGGGCGGTGAGGTCTTGTTCGTCGGTGGAGCAGCGGGCGTAGCCGATCAGGGTCGCGGTCATACGCGGGAGTGTACGGATAGCTCCCGACACTGAGAAAACTCATCGGACACCCTAACTAAGACGGTGTCCATGCTGGTCGCCGCTGCCGGACCGACGTGATCGAGGTTGTCCGATGAGCGTTCGGCTTGCGGACACGAGCCCGGACCCAGGGGTGGCCTCTGGCGCCTCCTCGTAGTCGAACGGGAACAACGGGTGTCCCCGACCTCGCCTGGCGAGATCCTGGCGAGATCCGCTATTGCCGTTCGACCACGAGACGACAGCCGGGTGACCGCCGAGGATCCGTCACTGGATCAGCCATGCCGACCGACCCTGGTGATGAGTTGTCGCGCCCGCACCCGTCACACCTACAACGGGACACGACGAGACGGAAGGATGATGTGATGAGTGCGGACACGCGGCTGGAGGAGCTGGGCGTGAGCGGTCTGGGCAAGGTCGATGAGCCGGCGTTCTCGGGGCTGGCGGAGCGGCACCGCCGAGAGCTGCACGTGCACTGCTACCGGATGCTCGGGTCGTTCCAGGACGCCGAGGACACCGTGCAGGAGACGTTCCTGCGTGCCTGGCGGTGGCGGGAGACCTTCGAGGGGCGGTCGACGTTTCGGGCCTGGCTGTACCGGATCGCCACCAACGCCTGCCTGGACCTGCTCGCTGAGCGCCGCCCGGAGCCCGCGACCGGCGGCGAGGTGCTGTGGCTGCAGCCCTACCCGGACCGGCTGCTCGACGAGCTGCCCGCGGACGACGCGGACGAGCCGGAGACGGTCGCCGTCGCGCGGGAGACGATCGAGCTGGCGTACCTGGTCGCAGTCCAGCACCTCGCGCCGCGCCCGCGGGCCGTGCTGATCCTACGGGACGTGCTCGGCTGGCCGGCGAAGGACGTCGCGGAGCTCCTCGGGGACTCCGTCAACTCCGTGAACAGCGCGCTGCAGCGGGCCCGCGCCGGCATGCGGGAGCACCTGCCCGCCGAGCGGCAGGACTGGACCGGCGGCGAGGAGGACACCGGGACGCGCGAGCTGGTGCGCCGCTATACCGACGCCAGCGTGGCCACCGACATCGACGGGCTCGCCGCGCTGCTGCGGGACGACGTCCGCTGCTCGATGCCGCCCACGCCGGGCCTGTACGTCGGCCGCGACGCAGTGTTGAACGACTGGGTCGAGAGCGGCTTCGAGGGGATGAAGGGTCTGCGCGCCGTCCTCACCTCCGTGAACCGGCAGCCCGCCGTCGCCTTCTACCTCTGGCGGAAGCGGGAGGGCGCCTACCTGCCGCTCACGATCGACGTTCTGCGCGTCACCGGCGGGGCGATCACCGAGATCGTCACGTTCCACGACGACCAGTTCCCGCGGCTCGGGCTGCCGGAGCGCCTGCCGGCGGACGGCACGGAGTAGTCCCGGTGTGGACGCTCGCGCTGCGCGGTGGCGCGCGTGTCGCGGTGGTCGCGGCGGAGTGGTGCGACGCGTTCGGCGTCGTCACCCGCGGGCGGGTGCAGCTGGAGCTGCGCGACGGCGAGCCCGGGCCGGTCCTCGGACGCGACGCCGGGTTCTGGCTCCGCGGCACCGGCGTCCGCGCCCTGCGGAACCCCGGCCGTTCCACGGCGAGGGTGCGCATCGTCACGCCAGGGTCAGGACCGTCACATGCCAGTCAACACACCCCGTACGCCAGGTACCGAATGAGGAGGAACGACATGAACAGCATGAACGACAGCGGGGTCGTCGCAGGCCTGGCATCGGGCCAGACCAGCCACACCCACCGACTCCGCGGGCTCGCCGTCACCGGCTTCATTGCCGCGCTCGCAGCGATGGTGGCCACCACCCTCGCCGCTGCGCTTGCCCAGGCCGTTGGCGTCGACTTCGAGGTCCCCGATGGTGGCGAAACGATCCCGTTGGCCGGGTTCGCCGTGGTGACCGGCGTCTTCTCGGTCGTGGGCATCGTCATTGCCGTCGCTCTTCTTCGTTGGAGCGCTCGCCCCGCCGAGCGATTCGTGTGGACGGCAGGGTCGCTGACCGCGATCTCGTTGGTCCCGCCCCTTCTCTCCGGGGCAACCACCGCCACCACCACCGCCCTCCTCGGACTCCACCTCGTCGCTGCGACAGTGATGATCCCCACCCTGGCGAGGAGCCTCCGCACCCGGACCGCTTGACGATCCC
>CAMLJW010000555.1 GCA_946480485.1 uncultured Streptomyces sp.
CCTCGTAGCAGGAGAACAGTCCGTGCCGGCCGGTGAGCAGGTAGCCCTCCAGCCAGCCCTGGCAGGTGTGTTCGGACAAGATCTCCAGCACCCGGCCGTGCCGGTCGAGGTGTTCGTCCACCGGGAGCATCTGTGCCTGCCAGGCCTTGCCGCTGGCGTCGAAGACGGCCTGGAGGCGGTTGGAGGCGGTCTCGTCGGGGCCGACGAGACGGAAATCGCGCCGGCCGACGGTGGCCTGCATGACGTCCTGAAGCAAGTCGCCCAGGACGCGGGTGGGTTCGTGCTGGGTGGCGCCGGGCTTGTCGACCTGGACGGCGTACCGGTCCAGGGGTGGCACGGGCAGTTCGCGCAGCAGCAGCCCGCCGTTCGCGTGCGGGGTCGCGCCCAGGCGGCGAGCCCCGTCCGGCACGCAGGCCAGCACCTGGGGACGGGGGCGGCCGTGCTCGTCGAACAACTCCTCCGGACGGTAGGAGCGCAGCCAGGCCTCCAACTGCCGCAGGCGGTCGGGATTGTCCCGGACGGCGGCCAACGGCACCTGGTGGGAACGCCAGGTGCCCTCCACCGGGAGGCCGTCGACCTCCGCGGGGCCGGTCCAGCCCTTCGGGGTGCGCAGCACGATCACCGGCCAGTGCACCCGCTCGGCCACGCCCTCCTCGCGCGCCGTGCGCTGCATCATGGCGATGCGGTCCAGCGCGTCGTCGAGGGCGGCGGCCATGGCACGGTGGACCGTGGCCGGGTCGTCGCCGGTGACGTGGATCGGGTCGTGGCCGTAACCGCGCAGCAAGGCGTCGAGCTCGGGCTCGGGCAGCCGGGCCAGCACCGTCGGATTCGCGATCTTGTAGCCGTTGAGGTGGAGGATCGGCAGAACCGCGCCGTCGTGCACCGGGTCGAGGAACTTGTTCGAATGCCAGGACGCGGCCAGCGGCCCGGTCTCGGCCTCCCCGTCGCCGATCACACAGGCGACCACCAGGTCCGGGTTGTCGAAGGCGGCCCCGTAGGCGTGCGACAGGGCGTACCCCAGCTCCCCGCCCTCGTGGATCGAGCCGGGCGTCTCCGGGGCGACATGGCTGGGCACGCCGCCGGGGAAGGAGAACTGCCTGAACAGCCGGGCCATGCCGGCCGCGTCCCGGGTGACGTCCGGATAGGTCTCGCTGTAGGAGCCCTCCAGCCAGGAGCCGGCGACCACCGCAGGCCCGCCGTGCCCGGGCCCCCAGATGCACAGGGCGTCCACGCCGCGGGCCTTGATGACGCGGTTGAGGTGGGTATACACGAGGTTCAGCCCCGGGGACGTGCCCCAGTGACCGAGCAGCCGCGGCTTGACGTGCTCGGGGCGCAGCGGCTCGGCCAGCAGCGGGTTGGCCATGAGGTAGATCTGGCCGACGGACAGGTAGTTCGCGGCGCACCAGTGGGCGTCCAACGCCGTCAGCTCCTCGTTCGTGAGCTCGGCGGGCGCCTTCCGAGTGTCGACGGACATGGGGGATTCCCCTCTCTCACATCGGGGGCCGGTGGGTCCGCAGCTCCTCCCACCGTCCCCCACACAGCCGGTGCCCGCCAGCGAGCCCACCGGGGACAGCCCCCACAGGGGAGCGGACCGCGAGCCACCCGGCGGCAGCATGCCGAGCGTTCCGAGGAAGCCCGAGCCCCGCGAACGAACGGCGACGCCACCGGCCACAGCCCCGCGGCAGGGATCACCGTGTCGGTCCGCTATTCACTTCCGCGGTTGGCGGACCGGTAAAGAGGGGCGCCGGGTGCCAACGCCACCGGCATCCACATGGCGCAGTTCCACCCGCCTTCTCTCGAGATTGGGAGCCGGCCTTTCGTCGATGAGCTTCGTTCCGAGAGCCGCTCCAACCTCTGTCCGGCCATTCCACGAATGGGGTCGAATGGCCGTGCACGCCCGGGCGCATGCGGGCGGGGATGCAACCTGGAGCTCCAACGGAGCTGCGACAGCGGGGGCATCCGGCGCCGCTCCTCGATTACTGCCACACCCAACGGACGAAAGCGATGAAGCCAACCACCCAGATGGCAAAGAACCCCAGCACCATAAGAACCACGCCAGCGCCGACGAGACGATCGGTGAACGAACTCCTCTCGTCTTCCGGTTCGTCGTCGAGGTCGAGGGGGATCACGGCCCAGTCGATGGATCGGCCGATTTGATCCGAGCCGGCTTTGCGCACGGACGCCAGCTGCTGGGCTGCGAATGCGGTACTGGCGAGGGATTCAGGAGCGCCCCAGGCCAGCGCCCGCATCCGCCGCAGCGGCGTGGAGATGGTGTCCCGCCGAGTGGTGTAGCAGCGATCTCTGCGTAGCCCCTGGGCCCCGCAGACGCTGCCGCGCCTTGGGGACCCGCCCCGCGGCAAGGTCCGCATCCACACGAGCGAGGGTATCGATGAGAGCCATAGCTGCATGATGACTGATGGACTGAGCCGGCCATCGCTCGGTCCACACGGCAGCACCTCCCGGGAGCAGGGCCGCCAGACGCCGCTCGATCCGGTGCCGGGCCGTCTCCCATTGGATCGCCGAGCAAGACCACTCGACTGATCTGCCGAAAACAACCCGCCCATGCCCGAGGCGGGCGAAGTCGCCCAGCCACACCTCGGTCACCAGGCCCCGTAGGCAGGGGCCGGTGTCCAGGCGCGGAAGCAGCCCACCTAATCTACTTAGAAGTTTCTCACCAAGCCGTCGGTGAAGGAGTCAGCCGTGGCCCGAACGGTACCCCGCACGCGATCCGCCCCCACAACGTCAACGGCGGCCCCAGGCGTCGGCCGTGCACGGGCGCGCCTGCAGGCCCGGCGGCGGGCGGCAGGCCTGATCGCAGCCGCCCTGCCGCTGGCCGTGTGCGGGACGGCTACGGGTTCCGGCTCGTCGGGCACCAAGAAGGCGGCCGCCGACACCCAGCAGGCCCTCACCCAGTACCCGGCGGGCAAGCGCCCCGAGGCTCCGATGCTCAGCGGGGAGACGATCAACGGCGACCGGCTGGACCTGGCCGATCTGCGCGGCAAGGTGATCGTGCTCAACGTGTGGGGTTCCTGGTGTGCGCCGTGCCGGGCTGAGGCACCCGACCTGAAGAAGGCGTCCGAGGAGACGTACGACCTCGGTGTGCGGTTCGTCGGCATCAACACGCGCGACAACGACGCGGCGGCAAGGGCCTTCGAGCGGAACTACGGCATCACGTATCCCAGCTTCCGCGACCCCGACGGCAAGCTGCTCCTGCGCTTCGACGGCCGCATTCCGCTGTCGGCGGTCCCCAGCACCGTGCTCGTCGACCGCGACGGCCGGATCGCCGCCCGCATCATCGGCCGGACGACCTATACGACGCTGAGCGAGCTGGT
>CAMLJW010000556.1 GCA_946480485.1 uncultured Streptomyces sp.
AAGAGACCGTTCAGCCCGAGGACGCAGGAAATTCCGAGATCACGGTCGAGCAGCAGCTCGCGGACGCGCTCGCGCGCGCCGAGCAGCAGCGCGAGGCCATGCTTCGCGTGGCCGCCGAAGCCGACAACGCCCGCAAGCGGGCCCAGGCCGAAGCCTCCACCGCCCAGAAGTATGCGCTCGAACGCTTTGCCGAGGCGCTGCTCTTCGGGCTGCGGCGGTGGCTGGTGGCTCGTCCGCTGGCCGGTGTCGAGGCGGCGATGCGGGCGGATCTGTACCGGCATCTGCAGCGGCTGCCGGTCGCCTTCCACGACCGCTGGGCCTCTGGCCAGCTGCTGTCGCGGGGCACGACGGATCTGATGCTGCTGCGGATGTTCCTCGCCTTCCCGCTGACGTTCCTGCTGGTCAATGGCGTGACGATCCTGGTGGGCGTGATCATTATGCTGGTCCAGGAGTGGACACTCGGCGTGGTGATCCTCATCCCCTCCGTCCCCGTGGTGATCTTCTGCTGGCTCTTCGAGAAGCGGTACTCGGCCATCGCGCGTCGGGCCCAGGACCAGGTGGGCGATCTGACGACGCTCGTCGAGGAGAGCGTGCTCGGCATCCGCGTCATCAAGGGCTTCGGGCGCCATCGCAGCCAGGCCCGGGCCTTCCGCGACCTGTCTTGGACCCTGCGGGGCACGGAACTCGCCAAGGCGCGGCTCCTCGCCACGATCTTTGCCGTCATCTTCACGCTTCCCGAGCTCGCCGTCGGCGCGGCGCTCGTCCTCGGCACGATGCATGTGGCCGAGGGACAGCTCTCCGCCGGCACGTTGGTCGCCCTCCTGTCGACGGCTCTCGCGCTGCGCTGGCCCGTCGACTCGACCGGGTTCCTGCTGGCGGTGAGCCAGGAGGCGGCGACGGCCACGGAGAGGTACTTCGAGGTGATGGACGCCGAGCCGGAGAAGGCCGACTCCACCGTGGACACGCGTGGTGAAGGGCGCGCGGGAGGCTTGGGAGAGAGCGGCGAGGGCGGGCTCCGGTTCGACGGCGTGGGGTTCTGTTATCCGGACGCGCCCGCGGACGCCCCTCCCGTACTGGAACGGATCGATCTCCACATCCGCCCCGGCGAGACGATGGCACTGGTAGGAGCCACCGGCACCGGCAAGACGACGCTCACCGCCCTGGTCCCCCGCCTCCACGAGGTGACCTCCGGCCGTATCACCCTGGACGGCGAGGACATCACCGAGCTGCCCCGTGAGGAGCTCCGCGCGCGCGTCGCCGTGGCCTTCGAAGAGCCCACCCTCTTCTCCGCGAGCGTCGGCGAGAACGTGCTCATGGGCGCCGAGGGCACCGCCGGCGACGTGGAGTTGGCCCGTGCCCTCGCCGTCGCGCAGGCCGACTTCGCGCACGCCCTGCCCCAGGGCACCGACACCCAGGTCGGCGAGCAGGGCCTGAGCCTGTCCGGGGGCCAGCGGCAGCGGATCGCCCTGGCCAGGGCGGTGGTGGGCCGTCCCCGCTTCCTCGTCCTCGACGACCCCCTGTCCGCCCTGGACGTCCACACGGAGGCCCTGGTCGAGGCGGCCCTGCGCCGCGTCCTCGCGCAGACGACCGCCCTGGTCGTGGCGCACCGCCCGTCCACCGTCCTGCTCGCCGACCGCGTGGCCCTGCTGTCCGGCGGCCGCATCGCCGCGGTCGGCGTTCACCACGAACTGCTGCGTACGAACGCCGAGTACGCCCATCTGATGTCGGGTGCCGAACAGGACACGGCGCTGTCGGGTGCCGAACAGGACGACGAAGACACCGCCTCGCCGGGCGCCGGGGCAGACATTGCCTTGCCGGGAGGCGAGGCAGACATTGCCTTGCCGGGAGGCGGGTCCGGGGAAAGCACCGAGCCGTCCCGCGCCCAGGAGAACACCGCACGGTCCGGCGCGAAGGAGGACGGCCGATGACGGCACCCACGACGACCGCGCCGAGCAACGACGAAGAGCGGCCGAAGCCCCCGCACGGCGAGCACGGCGACGGCGACCCCTTCGACCACGACACGCTCCCCACTCCCCCGCGCGCGACGTCCACGCTCCTGCGCTCCCTGCTCGCCCCGCTCAGGGCCCGCCTCGTCCTCGCGGCGGTGCTGCTCCTGCTCCAGCAGGCGGCCGGGCAGGCCGGCCCGCTGCTCGTGGCATACGCGATCGACCGTGCCGTTCCCGCGTTCCGCGACGACGACAAGGGCCCGCTGATCGCCGTGGCGGTCGCCTATCTGCTCTGCGCGGTGGCCGCCGGCGGGCTCAAGTACGCCTTCGTCCGGGCGTCCGGCCGCGTCAACCAGGACGTGCTGCTCGACCTGCGCGGCCGGATCTTCCGCCACGCGCAGGCGCTCAGCGTCGACTTCCACGAGCGCTACACCTCGGGCCGTCTCATCTCCCGCTCCACCACGGACGTGGAGTCGCTGCGTGAACTGCTCAGCGAGGGCCTGCAGGAGCTCATCACGGTCTTCCTGTCCTTTGTCTACATCTCGGCGATGCTGCTCTGGCTGGACCTGGGCCTGGGCGCGGTCGCGGTGGCCTCCTTCGTGCCGCTCTACCTCCTCGTGCGCCTCTACCAGCGCCGCGCCGGACGCATCTACGGCGTCCGCTCGACCGCGATGGCCGCCGTCATCGTGAAGTTCGCGGAGACGATGAACGGCATCCGGCCGGTGCGCGCCTTCCGCCGCGAGAAGGCCAACGACGCGGACTTCCGGGTCCTCAACCGGCACCACGAACGCGTCAACGGCGACGCCATCCTGGAGATGGCGCGCTATGTCCTCGGCTCGCGTCTGGTGGCCAACACGGCGGTCGCGGGGATTGTGCTGTGGGGCGCGTACCGGGTGGCTTCGGGATCGCTGGCGCTCGGTGTGCTGGCGGCCGCGGTCCTGTATCTGCGGCGCCTGTACGACCCCATCGACCGGCTGGGGATGTTCCTCAACTCGTACCAGTCGGCGGCAGCCTCGCTGGAGAAGATCGCGGGTCTGCTCGCCCAGGTCCCGACGGTGCCCGAGCCCGCCGTGCCGCGGTCGCTGCCGGCGCCGGCCTCCGAGCACCCGGGCCGCGAGGTCGTCTTCGACGACGTCCGGTTCGCGTACCGCACGGGCGGCGAGGTGCTTCCCCGCTTCTCGCTGACCCTCCCGGCGGGCCAGACGGTCGCCGTGATCGGCTCGACGGGCGCGGGCAAGTCGACGCTCGCCAAACTACTGGCCCGCTTCTACGACCCCTCGGCCGGCCTGATCCTCCTGGACGGCGTCGACCTGCGCGAGCTCCCGGTGCCCGAACTCCGGCGCGGGGTGGCGATGGTCACACAGGAGGCCTTCCTC
>CAMLJW010000557.1 GCA_946480485.1 uncultured Streptomyces sp.
CGGTGTCGTAGAACAGCCGGTGGACGGAGTCGCCGTCGTTGCGGTAGTTCTTCGCGGCGTTGATGCCGCCCTGCGCGGCGATCGAGTGGGCGCGCCGCGGTGAGTCCTGGTAGCAGAACTGCACGACGTGGTAGCCCTGTTCGGCGAGCGTGGCGCCGGCGGAGCCGCCCGCGAGGCCGGTCCCGACGACGATCACCGTGTGCTTGCGGCGGTTGGCGGGGTTGACCAGCTTGGCCTCGAAGCGGCGGGTGTCCCAGCGCTCGTTGACGGGGCCCTTGGGCGCCTTGGTGTCGACGACCGGCTCACCGGTCGCGTAGTCCGCGTACGTCATGTGTCAGCTCACCACTCCGGTCATCACGGCCACGGGTACGGAGACGAAGCCCACCGTCAGCACCAGCGCGAGGACGTTGGCGACGGTCTTGAGGGCACGGTCGCGGGCGCGGCTGCCCACGCCGAGGGTCTGTGCGGCGCTCCAGAAGCCGTGCCGGACGTGCAGCCCGAGCGCGAGCGTCGCGACGAGGTAGATGACGTTGCCGTACCAGGTGGAGAAGGTGTCGATCACGTTCTGGTACGGGTGCCCGGGCTGGAAGCCGTTCGGGTGCACGGTGCCGGTCGTCAGGTCGAGGATGTGCCACACGATGAACAGGCCGAGGATGATCCCGCCCCATCGCATCGTCCGCGTCGCATAACTGGCCCGCGGCTTCCTGTGCACGTACTTGGTCGGCCGCGCCCTGATGTCGCGGCGGCTCAGCTGGTACGCGCAGACGGCGTGCGCGCCGACCGCGGCGACCAGGACCACGCGGATGATCCAGAGGGCCCACTCATAGTGCAGGAACGGCTCGCCGAGGGTGCGCAGCCGGTGCGCGTAGTCGTTGAACTCGTCGGATCCGAAGAAGATCTTCAGGTTGCCCAGCATATGGACGACCAGGTACGCCAGCATGATCAGACCGCTCACGGCCATGACCGTCTTCTTGCCTACGGACGAGTCCCACATGGTGCGCGTCATGGACGGTTTTCGGTCCGTCCGCGTTGCCAGAGCCATGGACCAGAACGCTAGGGCCGGACGACCTCATCGGTCCAAGACAGGGTGCGGCTGGATTCGATAGGCAGTGCCTATCCTGGCGCCATGCAGTTCCAGCAGCTCCAGTACTTCGTCGCGGTTGCCGAGACCCGGCACTTCACCCGCGCCGCGGACCTGGTCCATGTCGCCCAGCCGTCCCTCTCCCAGCAGATCAAGGCGCTGGAGCGGGAGTTGGGCGCGGATCTGTTCCTGCGGGCGCGCGGCAACATCACGCTCACCGACGCCGGCGAGGCGCTGCTGCCGCTGGCCCGCCGCATCCTGGCCGACGCGGACACGGCCCGGCACGAGGTCCAGGAACTGGTTCAGCTGCGCAGCGGCCGGATCCGTCTGGGAGCGACCCCGAGTCTGTGCACGGGCCTGCTCCCGGATGTGCTCCGGGCCTTCCACGACCGGTACCCGGGCGTCCGGCTGCTGATCGAGGAGGGCGGCTCGCACGATCTCGTACGGGAACTCGCGCGCGGAGCTCTCGACCTCGCCCTGGTCGTGCTGCCCCTGCCCACCCCGTCGCCCGCGCTGACCACGCTCGAGGTGCTGCGGGAGGGTCTGGTGGTGGTGTCGTCCCCGGACGCGCCGGCTCCGGGGCAGGGCCGGCCGACGGTACGGGTCGCGGATCTGGAGGGCGAGCGGCTGGTGATGTTCCGGCACGGCTACGACCTGCGCGAGCTGACGGTCGCCGCGTGCCGTTCCGCGGGGTTCGAGCCCGACTTCGCCGTCGAGGGCGGCGAGATGGATGCGGTCCTCGGCTTCGTACGGGCGGGACTGGGCGTGGCCGTGGTCCCGCGCATGGTGGCCACCCGGTCGGGGCGGGGGCTGCGGGTGACGCCCCTCGCACGGCCGGGGCTCCACCGGACGATCGCGCTGGCGCACCGCAGCGACGTGGCTCCGCCCAGGGCGGCACGGGAGCTTCAGCGGATGTTGCTGGAACGCTGATGCCTGGACGGCGGTGCCGTTCTGGGAGCGCCGTTCTGGTCCCTGGGTCGTGTGTGGCTGGTCGCGCCCACGCGGCGGAGCCGCATGATGTCACGGCCCGCGCTTCCTACCGGGCGCGGCTCCTCACCTCGTGGCGTCCACCCGCATCAGCTCGTGCAGTCGGTCCGGTGGGCCCGGGCGCGCGTAGTACCACCCCTGGGCCGTGTCGCAGCCCAGGAGCCGCAGCTGTTCGGCCTGGGCGCCCGTCTCCACTCCCTCGACGGTGACCGCGAGGTCGAGGCTGTGGGCAAGCGAAACGATCCCGTCGACGATCTTGAGGTCGACGGGATCGGCGGGGTACTGCTGCATGCCCTGGGTGAAGGAACGGTCGAGCTTGAGGACGCTCACGGGGAGGCGGCGCAGGTTGGCGAGGTTCGAGTAGCCGGTGCCGAAGTCGTCGAGGGCGATGTCGACGCCCATCTCGGCGAGGCGGCGCAGCGGCTTGAGGAGGCCGTCGTCGGCGCCGATCAGCGCGGACTCGGTGACCTCCAGGCAGAGGGAGGCGGGTTCGAGTCCGGCGCGCTCCAGGATGTCCACCGTGTCGGCGACCAGGCCGGGGTGGGTCAGCTGGCACGGCGAGAGGTTGACGTTGACGCGCGGCGGGCCCGCGGCCGCCTTCCCGCCCTCCCGTTCCTGCCATGCGCGGGCCTGGCGGACCGACTGTTCTAGCACCCAGCGGCCCAGCGGGACGATCAGACCCGTGTGTTCGGCAAGCGGGATGAACTTGTCGGGGCCCAGCACACCGTGCTGCGGATGCAACCAGCGGACGAGGGCCTCGGCGCCGCGTACGCTGCCGTCGCCGAGGTGGACGAGCGGCTGGTACTCGATGAAGAACTCCCCACGGTCCAGGGCCGCGGGCAGCTGCGTGGTGAGCCCGTGCCGGGAGATGGCACGGGCGTCGGCCTCGGCGTCAGCGAGCTCGTAGCGGTTGCCGCCCGCCGACTTGGCCCGGTACATCGTGATGTCGGCACTGCGCAGCACCTCCGCCGGGCCGCGTTCGCCCGCCGGTCCCTCGACGATGCCGATGCTGCCGCGGACGGTCAGCTCCCGGCCGTCGATACGGACCGGGGTGACGAGGGCGTTCATGATGCGGTCGGCGAGCGCGTCGACCTCGGTCGCGGTGTCGCGCCCGGTGGTCAGCGCCACGAACTCGTCGCCGCCGAGCCGGGCGACCATCTCGCCGGGCGCGGTCGCACAGGACTGCAGCCGGTCGGCGACCTCGACGAGCAGCCGGTCGCCGGCCGCGTGCCCCA
>CAMLJW010000558.1 GCA_946480485.1 uncultured Streptomyces sp.
TCGGGCACCCCGACAACGAACCGACCGTACCGCGCCCGCCCCACCCACCCACCAGCAGGCGCACCGCTCCACCGTCGGAGGCAGGCGCTACCGTGGAGCGGATGAGCGTCAAGGACCTGTCCCCGGAGGAACCCGCACCCGCGGGCGCGCAGCCGCGTTCGCTCGCGGAGGAGCTGCGGGCCCGCGGCGACGCCTCCCTGGCCGCCCTCCTCCGGGCCCGCCCCGACCTCATCACCCCCGTACCGACCGACCTCACCCAGTTGGCCACCCGCGCCGCCACCCGCGCCTCCGTGATCCGCGCCCTGGAGCGACTGGACCGCTTCGCCCTGCAGACGGCGCAGGCCCTGGCCGTGGCCCCGGACCCGGCGGCGTCCGACACGCTCCTGAGCCTGCTGGCCGGCGACGAGGGCGAACCGGCCGTCGTCGGCGCCTTCCCGCGCGCCCTGGCGACGCTGCGCGGTCAGGCCCTGGTGTGGGGCACGGACGACCGGCTGCGCCTGGTCCGCACTGCCCGCGAGTTGCTCGCGCCCTCGCCGCAGCACCCGTCGCCCACGGGCCTCGGGCCGACGGTCGCGGAGGCGACGGCGGGCATGTCCCCCGGCCGCATCCAGCAGATTCTCGGCACGGCCGGGCTGACCACGACGCACGACGTGGTGTCGGCGGTGGCGTCGCTGACCGCGCTGTTCACCGACCGCGACCGTATGCGGGATCTGCTCGACACAGCTCCTGCCGACTCCGTGGAGGTCCTGTCGCGGCTGATCTGGGGCCCGCCGTACGGCCAGGTGACGGCCGACCCGGTCCCCCGCCTGCGCTGGCTCCTCGACCGCGGACTGCTGCTGCCGACGGCTCCCGGCACGGTCGTCCTCCCCCGCGAGGTGGCCCTGCACCTGAGGGCCGGCCGCGCGCACCGCTCGGTGGAGCCGTCGCCGCCGGCGGTCGGCCCCGCCGGCGCACACCGTCCACAGGTTGTGGACGCGACGGCGGCCGGCCAGGCGTACACCGCGCTCGCGACCGTCGAGGAGCTCCTCAAGGACTGGGACGAGGGCGGCCCGGCTGTGCTACGCGCGGGCGGCCTGAGCGTTCGGGACCTGAAGCGCACCGCGGTGGCCCTGGACGTGACGGAGCCGATCGCGGCCTTCTGGATCGAACTCGCCTATGCGGCGGGCCTGTTGGCCTCGGACGGCGAAGCCGACGAGCGGTACGCCGCGACCCCCGCCCACGACGAGTGGCGGGAGTCGCCCGCCGCCGAGCGCTGGACGCGGCTCGCCGCCGCCTGGCTGGCCGCGACCCGCACGGCGGGCCTGGTCGGTGGCCGCGACGCCAAGGACCGCACGCTGTCGGCACTGGGCCCGGGCCTCGACCGCTCCGCCGCGCCCGAGGTCCGCCACCGCGTCCTGACCCTTCTCGCCGCACTCCCCGAGGGCACCGCGCCCACCGTCGACTCCCTGATCGCCCGCCTCCACTGGGAACGCCCCCCGCGCGGCACCCAGCCTCGGGCCGCGGCGCCGCAGACGGCGACCCCTTTGCCGCCGACTGACGACCTGCGGGCCCGCCTCGCCCGATGGACCCTGTCCGAGGCGGAACTACTGGGGATCACGGGGCGCGGGGCGCTGTCGGCACACGGGCGGGCGCTGCTGGGTACGTCAGGTGCGCCGGGTGCGCCGGGTGCACCGTCGGAGGCGACCACCACGGGAGCCGAACTGGCCGCGGCCGCCTCCCGCGCCGGCCGGCTCCTCGAACCGCTCCTCCCCGAACCCCTCAACCACGTCCTGCTCCAGGCCGACCTCACCGCCGTCGCGCCCGGCCCGCTGGAGCGTCCGCTGGCGGACGTGCTCGGGGTGCTGGCGGACGTCGAGTCGAAGGGCGGGGCGACGGTGTACCGGTTCACGCCGGGGTCGGTTCGGCGGGCGCTGGACGCGGGCCGCTCGGCGTCGGACCTGCACGCGTTCCTCGCCGCGCACTCGCGTACGCCGGTGCCGCAGCCCCTCACGTACTTGATCGACGACGTGGCCCGCAGACACGGCCACCTGCGGATCGGCGCCGCGTCGGCGTACGTCCGCTGCGACGACGACGCCCTGCTGAACGAGATCCTCGCCGACAAGCGGTCCCAAGGGCTCCGGCTGCGCCGCCTCGCGCCCACCGTGCTGGCCGCACAGGCCGACCCGGCCACCCTCCTCGACGGTCTGCGCGCGATGGGCTTCGCCCCCGCCGCGGAGTCAGCGGAGGGCGACGTACTGATCGCCCGCGCCCACGCGCACCGCACCCCGCCGCGCACGGCACCCGAGCCCGTCCCGGACGGCCCGCCGGTCCCCGACAACACCCTGCTGAGCGCCGCGATCCGCGCCATCCGCGCCGGCGACCTGGCCTCCACGACCCCTCGCAAACCCACCCCGGCCCCCGCCCTGGCCCCGGACCTGGCCCCGGAGCTGGCCCGCAACGGCGCCCTGCCCCGCACCACCTCCGCCGAGACCCTGGCCACCATGCAGGCCGCCGTCCTCACCGGCGAACCCCTGTGGATCGGTTACGTCAACGCCGAGGGCGCCGCCAGCCAGCGCGTCATCGCCCCGGTCCGCGTCGAGGGCGGCTACGTGACGGCGTACGACCACACGGCGGACGAAGTCCGCACGTACCCGCTGCACCGCATAACGGGCGTCGCGGAACTCGCCGACGACCCGGCGTAGTCCTGCCAAAATCGGCCAGTCCTGCCCGTTCGGCCAGTCCGGCCAGTCCTGCCGGCCTTGCCCCACCGCTCGGACCGCGGGGCCCACCTTCTTCCCTGTCCGCCCCTTTCCCTACACGATCAGGCACACTGGACGTTTGACCGAGCGCCCACACCCGGGTGCCGCCGTGCAGAATGGGACGCACGTAGAACGGACCTCGCCAGCACCTCGCACGCTGCGCGCTGACGTTCAGGAGAAGTCGTCTCGTCCGTTTCACTCGATGGGCGAACATGGACAGCGGCGCGCATCCCCGGCGCGCCGGCCGGTACGCCCTTCCGACGCCGGGCGCGGGGCATGGCCCGAGCCGTGGCAGGTGTGGTGTCTGTCACGCTGACAATCCTTTCTGCGGAGGTATGCGTGTCCTGCCTAATCGTCCAGTCGGACAAGACCCTGCTCCTCGAGGTCGACCACGAGCAGGCCGACGACTGCCGTCGGGCCATCGCGCCGTTCGCCGAGCTGGAGCGTGCGCCCGAGCACATCCACACGTACCGGGTGACGCCGCTCGGGCTGTGGAACGCGCGGGCCGCAGGCCACGACGCCGAGCAGGTCGTGGACGCGCTCGTGCAGTTCAGCCGCTA
>CAMLJW010000559.1 GCA_946480485.1 uncultured Streptomyces sp.
GCGCCGAGCACACCGCCTCGAACGTGGCAGGCATCCGGTACGCGGCGTATGCGACCACATCCGAACGGTCCCGCAGCACCGGCGCATCCGTCGGCGTCCGTCCCCGGTAATGCGCGATCAATCGCTCGACCCCGTGCGCAGCCGTCTTCGGCGGGAGCCCGTCGAGCAGCCCGGCCAGTGCGGCACGCAGGGCGTCAGCTGGGGAAACGGGGACATTCACGTGGCGATTGTACGGGGGCGGCAGCAAACGAGAGCAGTGCTCCGCTCGAGGTCGGCGCTCATCCCGTCGCAGCGGCACCCATGGCCGGCTGCACCACCCAGGCCTGGGCCGCCTCGCTCCGCCGAGGCGGCTGAACGGCTCCGTCGCCCGGCACCCGTCGCCCGTCGCCCGTCGCCCGGCGCCCGTCTCTCCTCCGCCGCTGAATCCGCCACCTACGCTCTCAGTTCGGACGCCTTACCCCTGCCCGGACTTGGGGACCACACGGGCCGCAGCGCCAGCGTCGCGATCACAGCGAGCTACGGGCGCTTACGGAAAAGACTCACTGAATAGCTACCCGAGCTCACCCATTGAAGATTTTTAAGAATTTGTAGAATTCCCGTGGAGAACCAACGCCTTTTATCAAGTGCTCACTTGGTGGAACCCTAAAATAGAATCCAGTTACCCATCGAGGGTTCTGCCCTGGCACGCGCGAGGTTCCGCGCATGCCGAGAAAGGTTCTGAGGAAAATGACTCGAATTCGGTCAATTAAGAGTGTAGTTGTCAAGACAGCGGTTGCGGGTGCCTTGACGGCGGCGGCGACTCTGGGAGTCGCCACGTCTGCTAGTGCGGCCGGGGCGGGGACGTTTGTGGTAGGAGAGGGCAAGACGTCGGATGAGGCGCGCGCGGACGCGGAGCGTCAGTGCGATTCGGGGAAGATTGAGGGTGCCACTTACGTGCACGACGCTGACAGCTGGTCCGTAAACGGTCGGTGCACCCAGTAAGCTCCGATTCACCGGAATCGCTACCTCTAGATAACGGAAGGCACCGCGACCCAATATCGGGTCGTGGCGCCTTCCGCCTCGTATGCGGGTCTTCGAACTTGAGCGGTGCATCTCGCCAGGCGCGCTGACTGTTCGTCACGGTGTGTGATGTGGATGGCGGGACTGGCCCCCGCCTCGTATCCAGGCCGGACCCTGTCCCCGTTCTTCTTCGAACCAGACGATCTACACCGGGTCGCAATGGACCCCACCCTGACACCTACCTGCTTCAAGGGCCCGACAGGCGAACAGCGCTGGCGTGAGCAATACCGCACCAGCCCGATGCGGCTGTGGGCCACCTGCGAAGCACCAGGCCACTTCTGAGGGCCGTCGGGCCGGGCTCACATGTTGATCATGTGCCCGGCGAGCCCGTGCACCGCCTCCTTGACCGCCTCGCCCAGCGTCGGGTGGGCGTGCACATTGCGGGCCACCTCGTGCACGGTCAGGTCCCACTGCTGGGCCAAAGTCAACTCCGGCAGCAGTTCCGTGACCTCGGGACCGATGAGATGGCCGCCGAGGAGCTCGCCGTGCGTGCCGTCGCTGATCAGCTTCACGAAGCCGGTCGGGTCACCCAGGCCGTGCGCCTTGCCGTTCGCGGTGAACGGGAACTTGGCCACCTGGACGTCGAAGCCCCGCTCGCGGGCCTGCGCCTCGGTCCAGCCGAAGCTGGCGATCTGGGGCTGGCAGTAGGTGGCGCGCGGGATCATCACATAGTCGAGCTCCATGGTCTCGGCGTCCGCGATCGTCTCGGCCGCGATGACGCCCATCGCCTCGGCAGCGTGCGCCAGCATCAGCTTCGCGGTGACGTCGCCGATGGCGTAGAGGTGCGGGACGGAGGTGCGGCAGCGGCCGTCGATGTCGATGGCGCCGCGCTCGGTGACCCCCACGCCGGTGTTCTCCAGGCCGTAGCCGGTGACGTTCGGCGCGAAGCCGATCGCCTGCAGGACCTTGTCGGCCTCCAGCACCTGCTGGGCGCCGTCCTTGCCGGTGACCGTGACGCGGACCTGCGGGCCGGACTCGTCGATCGACTCGACCCGGGTGGAGGTGAGCACGTCGATGCCCAGCTTGCGGTACTGCTTGGCCAGTTCGGCGGAGACGTCCGCGTCCTCCAGCGGGGCGATACGGTCCAGGAACTCCACCACGGTGACCTTCACACCGTAGTTGTGCAGCACGTACGCGAACTCGACGCCGATGGCGCCGGCGCCCGCGACCACGATGGACCGCGGCAGGTCCTCGGCCAGGATCTGCTCCTCGTACGTCACCACGCGCGAGGTGCGGCGGGTGCCGGGGAGCAGCTTCGGGGTGGCGCCGGTGGCGATGACGCAGTGGTCGAAGCCGATCGTCTGCGGGGAGCCGTCGAACCCGGTCACTTCGAGGGTGTGCGGGTCGCGGAACGTGCCGTGGCCGCTGAACTCCGTGATCTTGTTCTTCTTCATCAGGTAGTGCACGCCCTTGACTCGGCCGTCCGCCACCCGGCGGCTGCGCCGGAACGCCTCGCCGTAGTCGAAGGAGACCTGCCCCTCGACCTTGATGCCGAAGGTCTTGGCCTCGCGGGTGACGATGTGCGCCAGCTCGGCGTTGCGCAGCAGGGCCTTACTGGGGATGCACCCGACATTCAGGCAGACGCCGCCCCAGTACTTCTCCTCGACGACCGCCACGCGCTTGCCCAGCTGGGCGGCGCGGATGGCGGCGACGTAGCCGCCGGGGCCCGCTCCGAGTACGACCACATCGAAGCGCTCGCCCTGCCCGCCCTGCCCGCCCTGCTCGTCCATGGAGACTTCCTTTCCGATGAGGGGTGGCGGCTCGGCCTCGCCCGACCGCCCTCGGCCTCACCAGCATGCTCCATCAGCTCGTCCGGAGCCTCCCACGCCCCCGCCGGAAGCAACCGTTCCGTGGGTGATCCGCCGTGGGCGAGCCGGCCGTGGGTGATCCCGCCGTGGGTGATCCCGCCGCGAGCCCAGACACATCGCACCAACCTCGGGCCGCCGCTCGACGGGAGGTCCGGCGTCGGCCGTAAGGGGCTGGGGCCGCCGTAAGGGCTGGGGCCGCCGTAAGGGGCTGGGGCTGACGACATCCCGGCTCACTTTTTTGTTATCGCCCGTGGGCCGGCGCGTCTCCTGTGCGTACTCGTTCGCATCATCAACGCCCCCAACCTGAGGACCGAAGCACGTGAGAGCAGAGATCAACCGCCGGAGCATGCTGAAGATCGCCGGTACGGCCGCAGGCGCGGCCACCGTCGCCGCCGCCGTCCCCGCGGCCCCGGCATCGG
>CAMLJW010000560.1 GCA_946480485.1 uncultured Streptomyces sp.
TCGTCGTCACCCCGGACGACGGCAGCGACGAGACGGCGTTCCCGATCTCGAAGCGTGCCCGTCTGCTGGTGGGCGAGGGCGACCACGTCGAGGTGGGCCAGAAGCTCACCGTGGGTGCCACCAACCCGCACGACGTGCTGCGCATCCTCGGCCAGCGGGCCGTTCAGGTCCACCTGGTCGGCGAGGTGCAGAAGGTCTACAACTCGCAGGGTGTGTCGATCCACGACAAGCACATCGAGATCATCATCCGGCAGATGCTGCGCCGCGTGACGATCATCGAGTCCGGCGACGCCGAGCTGCTGCCCGGCGAGCTCGTGGAGCGCTCGAAGTTCGAGACCGAGAACCGTCGTGTGGTCCAGGAAGGCGGCCACCCCGCCTCCGGCCGTCCGCAGCTGATGGGTATCACCAAGGCCTCGCTTGCCACCGAGTCGTGGCTGTCGGCGGCGTCCTTCCAGGAGACGACCAGGGTCCTCACGGACGCGGCGATCAACGCCAAGTCCGACTCCCTGATCGGCCTCAAGGAGAACGTCATCATCGGTAAGCTCATCCCGGCCGGTACGGGCCTGTCCCGCTACCGCAACATCCGGGTCGAGCCGACCGAGGAGGCCAAGGCCGCGATGTACTCGGCCGTCGGCTACGACGACATCGACTACTCGCCGTTCGGCACGGGCTCCGGCCAGGCCGTCCCGCTGGAGGACTACGACTACGGTCCGTACAACCAGTAAGGCGTATGCCTGTCGAAGGGCGGTCACTCCGTTTCGTACGGGGTGGCCGCCCTTCGGCCTTTCTCAGCGGGCAGTGGGAGTGGAACCCGTCCACCACGGAGATGCCATCACGGAGATGTCGTCAACGTACTGAACGCGATGTTGTCATGGGCACCGAATGACGTGGACCATGTGCGGGAGGCCGGTCGCAGGAGCCCACGTCAGGGGGTGACAAGTCCGGCGTGTCGGTGGCCGTGGCATTGGTTTTGACCGGAGTCCCTGAGGTGGGTACGCTCAGACCTTGTGCCTGGGGTGTGCCCTGGCTCCCGTGCGTGCCTTCAGACCGCTGAGGGAGCCGTCACTGGCCACCGTAAATCTGCGCCCTTTTCGCCTTGCGGCGGGAGTCTGCAGGATTCGACACACCCGACCGCGTGGGTCGGCGACGTTCCAGGTTAGCTTTACCCATCGGCACACAGAAACCGGAGAAGTAGTGCCTACGATCCAGCAGCTGGTCCGCAAGGGCCGGCAGGACAAGGTCGAGAAGAACAAGACGCCCGCACTCGAGGGTTCCCCTCAGCGTCGCGGCGTGTGCACGCGTGTGTTCACGACCACCCCGAAGAAGCCGAACTCGGCCCTGCGTAAGGTCGCGCGTGTGCGTCTGACCAGCGGGATCGAG
Source organism: uncultured Streptomyces sp. (assembly GCA_946480485.1). The sequence goes on from CAMLJW010000560.1 coordinate 1,381, forward strand.
GTCACCGCTTACATTCCGGGTGAGGGACACAACCTGCAGGAGCACTCCATCGTGCTCGTGCGTGGCGGCCGTGTGAAGGACCTGCCGGGTGTTCGCTACAAGATCATCCGCGGCTCCCTCGACACCCAGGGTGTCAAGAACCGCAAGCAGGCCCGCAGCCGCTACGGCGCCAAGAAGGAGAAGTAAGCATGCCTCGTAAGGGCCCCGCCCCGAAGCGCCCGGTCATCATCGACCCGGTCTACGGTTCTCCTCTGGTGACCTCCCTCATCAACAAGGTGCTGCTGAACGGCAAGCGCTCCACCGCCGAGCGCATCGTGTACGGCGCCATGGAGGGTCTGCGTGAGAAGACGGGCAACGACCCGGTCATCACGCTGAAGCGCGCGCTGGAGAACATCAAGCCGACCCTCGAGGTCAAGTCCCGCCGTGTCGGTGGCGCCACCTACCAGGTTCCGATCGAGGTCAAGCCCGGTCGTGCCAACACCCTGGCGCTGCGCTGGCTGGTCGGTTACTCCCGCGCCCGTCGCGAGAAGACCATGACCGAGCGTCTGCTCAACGAACTTCTCGACGCCTCGAACGGCCTCGGCGCGGCCGTCAAGAAGCGCGAGGACACCCACAAGATGGCCGAGTCCAACAAGGCCTTCGCGCACTACCGCTGGTAGTCGCTCCCCACATCGAGACCGAGAGAAGACCGAGCCTCATGGCTACCACTTCACTTGACCTGGCCAAGGTCCGTAACATCGGGATCATGGCCCACATCGACGCGGGCAAGACGACCACCACCGAGCGGATCCTGTTCTACACCGGCGTTTCGTACAAGATCGGTGAGGTCCACGACGGCGCTGCCACCATGGACTGGATGGAGCAGGAGCAGGAGCGTGGTATCACCATCACGTCTGCTGCGACCACCTGTCACTGGCCGCTCGAGGACAACGACTACACCGTCAACATCATCGACACCCCCGGGCACGTCGACTTCACCGTCGAGGTGGAGCGCTCGCTGCGTGTGCTCGACGGTGCCGTGACGGTGTTCGACGGTGTCGCCGGTGTCGAGCCGCAGTCCGAGACGGTGTGGCGTCAGGCCGACCGTTACGGCGTGCCGCGTATCTGCTTCGTCAACAAGCTGGACCGTACCGGCGCCGAGTTCCACCGCTGCGTGGACATGATCTCGGACCGTCTGGGCGCCCAGCCGCTCGTCATGCAGCTGCCGATCGGTGCCGAGGCCGACTTCAAGGGCGTTGTGGACCTGGTCCGCATGAAGGCGCTCGTGTGGTCCGCCGAGGCGGCGAAGGGCGAGATGTACGACACCGTCGACATCCCGGCCACGCACGCCGAGGCCGCCGAGGAGTACCGCGGCAAGCTGATCGAGGCCGTCGCGGAGAACGACGAAGAGATCATGGAGCTGTACCTGGAGGGCCAGGAGCCCACCGAGGAGCAGCTGTACGCCGCGATCCGTCGCATCACCATCGCGTCCGGCAAGTCCAGCGACACCACGGTCACCCCGGTGTTCTGCGGCACCGCGTTCAAGAACAAGGGCGTCCAGCCCCTGCTCGACGCGGTCGTGCGCTACCTGCCCACGCCGCTCGACGTCGAGGCCATCGAGGGCCACGACGTCAAGGACCCGGAGCTGGTCGTCAAGCGCAAGCCGTCCGACGAGGAGCCCCTGTCCGCGCTGGCGTTCAAGATCATGAGCGACCCGCACCTCGGCAAGCTCACCTTCGTCCGGGTCTACTCGGGCCGCCTGCAGTCCGGCACCGCGGTGCTGAACTCCGTCAAGGGCAAGAAGGAGCGCATCGGCAAGATCTACCGCATGCACGCGAACAAGCGTGAGGAGATCGAGTCGGTGGGCGCCGGTGACATCGTCGCCGTCATGGGCCTGAAGCAGACCACCACCGGTGAGACGCTG
>CAMLJW010000561.1 GCA_946480485.1 uncultured Streptomyces sp.
GACAAGCGCATCTTCCCGGCGGTGGACGTCGACGCGTCCGGTACCCGCAAGGAAGAGATCCTGCTCGGCAGCGACGAGCTCGCCGTCACCTGGAAGCTGCGCCGCGTGCTGCACGCCCTCGACCAGCAGCAGGCGATCGAGCTGCTTCTGGACAAGATGAAGCAGACGAAGTCGAACGGCGAATTCCTGCTGCAGATCCAGAAGACGACGCCGATGCCCAACGGCGACTAGCCGTCACCGGACCGACCGGAAGGTGGCACCACCGTGTGAATCGGGGGTGCCGCCTTCTGTCGCCGGTCGGCGCTGCGGCCGCCGGTACGGGGCGGCCCTCTGCGCGGCCCCCGGCGAGACCTTTGCCACACGGTGGAGATCGCCACCGGCTCCGGGCGGGGTAACGGCTTGGCCTGAAATCGCAGGTGTGCCGCTCGATCATCGATCTTCGTGGTTACACATTGTGTACATCGGCTCACACGTTGACCACAGTGCGTTGTGCAACCCTCTTTTCGGTCTCAGCGTCTCACCTGACGGGTCCTGACGGACACGTCACAGCCGACGACCATGTCCGACCCCGAACCAGGGGGTAACCGACCGGACGAGGACTGAGGAGCACATGTCTGCCGAGAGCACGCCGGAGTCCGGCACCGCGGAAGCCTCCGGCTCCACCGGTCTGCGCCACCGCGCCAAGGGCCGCCGAGGCAAGTCGCCGCGGAGCAGGGGCCGCAAGGCCCTCCTCGTCACGGCCTGGGCAGCGGCGGGCGTGGTCGTACTGGGCGGCACCGGCCTCGGTTACGTCTACTTCAAGCTCAACGGCAACATCAAGAGCGTCGACATCAACCAGGCCCTCGGCACCGACCGGCCCCTGGACGTCGACAACGGCTCGCAGGACATCCTCGTGCTCGGCTCCGACACCCGCTCCGGCGGCAACAAGGAGCTGGGTGGCGGCACCGACGACGGCACGGCCCGTTCGGACACGGCGATGATCGTGCACATTTACGAAGGTCACCAGAAGGCCGGCGTGGTCTCCATACCCCGCGACACCCTGGTCGTACGCCCCGAGTGCACCGACACCGAGGGCGTCCAGCATGAGGGCGCGTCGAGCGTGATGTTCAACTCCGCATACGCCACCGGCGGGGCGGCGTGCGCGGTGAAGACCGTCGAGTCCATGACCGGCATCCGCATGGACCACTACATCGAGGTCGACTTCAGCGGCTTCCAGAAGCTCATCGACGAGCTCGGCGGCGTCGAGCTCGCCACGACCAAGGACATCTCGGACCCCAAGAGCCACTTCGACCTGAAGGTCGGCACCCACCAGCTCACCGGCAAGCAGGCCCTCGGCCTGGTCCGCACCCGGCACGGCGTCGGCGACGGATCCGACCTCGGCCGCATCCAGCTCCAGCAGGCGTTCGTCAAGGCGCTGGTGGAACAGGTCAGGAGGATCGGCGTCCTGAGTGACCCGAAGGAGTTGTTCGACCTCGCCGACACCGCGACGAAGGCCGTCACCACCGACTCCGAGCTCGACTCGGTCAAGGATCTGGCCTCGTTCGCCAACGGACTGAAGGGCATCAGCCCCAAGAACATGACCATGGTGACGATGCCCGTCCAGTACGACCCGGCGAACGCCAACCGCGTCCTCGTCGACAAGTCCAAGGCCCGGCTCGTCTGGGACGCGCTCAAGGACGACCGGGCCATCCCGAAGTCCGCCACCAAGGGGACCGCCACCGGCGAGGCGAAGGGCGTCGTCATTTCCGGCTGATGGCCCGCGCAGGCCTCGGGAATAGTTCGTCCCGTCCCCCGGTTTTGGGGGATGCGGCCCGTCCTGGCAGACTGGTCCATCGGCCCCGGTTCACGCATCCGCATCCCGCGCTTGCGACCCGGCGCCCTCCCGAAACTAGGAGACACCTTGAAGCGCGACATCCACCCCGAGTACGTCGAGACGCAGGTCAGCTGCACCTGCGGCGCGTCGTTCACCACCCGCAGCACGATCTCCAGCGGCAATGTGCGTGCCGAGGTCTGCTCCGAGTGCCACCCGTTCTACACGGGCAAGCAGAAGATCCTCGACACCGGTGGCCGTGTGGCCCGCTTCGAGGCCCGCTTCGGCAAGGCTGCCGCTGCCAAGAAGTAGCGACCTCACAGCGCCGGTCCTCGGTGCCCCCGCACAGGGGCAATCGGGACCGGCGCTTTGCGGTGCAGCCCCTAATTCGTCGCACATACGTCGTCCAGGCTCACACGAAGCCGGGGACAGTCCATGGGAGCCGGAGATGTTCGAGGCGGTCGAGGAACTGATCGGCGAGCACGCCGATCTCGAGAAGAGGCTCGCCGACCCGTCGGTCCACGCGGACCAGGCGAACGCGCGGAAGCTCAACAAGCGCTACGCCGAGCTGACCCCGATCGTGGCGACGTACCGCTCATGGAGGCAGACCGGCGACGACGCCGAGACGGCCCGTGAGTTCGCCGCCGACGACCCGGACTTCGCGGCCGAGGTCAAGGAGCTGGAGAAGCGGCGCGAGGAGCTCACCGAGGAACTGCGGCTGCTGCTGGTCCCGCGCGACCCCAGCGACGACAAGGACGTCATCCTTGAGATCAAGGCCGGCGCCGGCGGCGACGAGTCCGCGCTGTTCGCGGGCGACCTGCTGCGTATGTACCTGCGCTACGCCGAGCGCGTCGGCTGGAAGACGGAGATCATCGACTCCACCGAGTCCGAGCTCGGCGGCTACAAGGACGTCCAGGTCGCCGTGAAGACCAAGGGTGGCCAGGGAGCCACCGAGCCCGGCCACGGCGTCTGGGCGCGGCTGAAGTACGAGGGCGGGGTGCACCGCGTGCAGCGCGTGCCCGCGACCGAGTCCCAGGGCCGGATCCACACCTCCGCGGCCGGTGTCCTCGTGACCCCCGAGGCCGAGGAGATCGACGTCGAGATCAACCAGAACGACCTGAGAATCGACGTCTACCGGTCGTCCGGCCCCGGCGGCCAGTCCGTCAACACCACCGACTCCGCGGTGCGCATCACGCACGTTCCGACCGGCGTCGTCGCCTCCTGCCAGAACGAGAAGAGCCAGTTGCAGAACAAGGAGCAGGCGATGCGTATCCTGCGCTCCAGGCTCCTCGCGGCGGCGCAGGAGGAAGCGGAGAAGGAGGCCGCGGACGCCCGTCGCAGCCAGGTCCGCACCGTCGACCGCTCCGAGAAGATCCGTACGTACAACTTCCCGGAGAACCGCATCTCGGACCACCGCGTCGGCTTCAAGGCGTACAACTTGGACCAGGTCCTGGACGGCGA
>CAMLJW010000562.1 GCA_946480485.1 uncultured Streptomyces sp.
GTTCCCGCAGCTGAGGAGCCCGATACCCCGCAGGGCGGCAAGTCGCCACTGTATGGAACGGCAGGCCCTTTGGCGACGTTCAAGGCGACGTCGACGACGCGGACCGAGATCATCAACCGGGCGAAGAAATGGGTCGCCGCGCAGGTGCCGTACAGCATGAGCACGTACTGGCCCGACGGATACCGGCAGGACTGCTCGGGCTTTGTCTCCATGGCCTGGAACCTCGGCCAGAACGAATGGACGGGCAGCCTCGCCCAGTACGGCGTCCGTATTTCCCGGGATGAGCTCCTGCCCGGCGACATTCTGCTGTTCCACAATCGGGCTGATCCCAGGAAGGGCTCGCACGTCGTGATTTTCGGCGGCTGGACGAACTACATGCACACCCATTACCTCGCGTACGAGGCGGCCCGCCCGCGCGTCCGCGGACAGGTCACTCCGTTCGCCTACTGGAACCATTCGGACAGCTATGTGCCGTACCGCTACAAGGGGTTGCGGGCGGCTGATGCCGGGGGCAGGGACTCCGGAACGTCGCCCCCGGCGGCGCATCCCTATCCCGGTGCGTCTTCCTTCGGTCCCGGCGCGAACAACGCGCATATCACCCGGTTGGGCCGGATGCTCGTCAAGCGGGGCGCCGGTCGCTACTACGCCGTCGGTCCGGGCCCGCGCTGGTCCGGCGCGGACCGGAGGGCCACCCAGGCGTTCCAGCGGGCGCAGGGCTGGAGGGGAGCGGACGCGGACGGGCTGCCGGGGCCGACGACATGGTCGTACCTGGTGCACGGGAAGGGGAGGGACATCGGACCGAAGAGCTCCGGAGCCTCCCGGCCCCCGGCCGGGGGCGCCGCCTCGCACGGCGTGCCCGGGTTTCCGGGCCGGGGCCTGTTCCGTCCCGGCGCCAACAACACGTACGTCACCCAACTCGGCAAGAAGCTTGTGAAGAAGGGCTTCGGCAAGCACTACAAAAGAGGGCCGGGACCGCGCTGGAGCGAGGCCGACCGGCGCAACGTCGAGGCGTTCCAGCGCTCGCAGGGCTGGCGGGGCGGGGCGGCGGACGGCTATCCGGGGCCCGAGACGTGGCGGCGGCTCTTTTCCTGACGGCTGTGGAGGCATGGAGGTATACGGATGGGAACGACGACTTCGCAGCCCGAGCAGGGCGAGCTGAGTGAGCGGGACGAACACGGCCGGCGCAGTGCGCACGCTGAGCACGCTGGGCGAGATGAGCGAGATGAGCGGGGCCAGCGAGATGAGCGGGGCCAGCCGGGTGAGCGGGTTGAGCGGGATCCTGAAGCGGCCCGGCAGTCCGACGGTCCTCCGGAGGCCGGCGCCAGGGGCGCGCGGCTGATTCACAACGAGTCGACCACCGAGATCCCGGTTCACCTGTTGTTCCGGGACGAGCCGGAGGCGGTGTCCGTGCCGGTCGGCGCCGCCGTGGTGGGGAATCGGCGCTGTACGGGTGAGCAGCCGCGGTCGGCCCTGCGGGCGCCGGTGACGCCGCGGCCGGTGCCGATCGTCGACCCCGAGCTGGCCGAGCGCCCGGCGCGGGTGCTGCCGGGTGCGTTGGGGGTGCTGGCAGGCAGCTGCGGGGTGTCCGGGTGCGCGCTGGCGGCCTGGTGGGCGGGTGTACTGCCACCGCTCGTGGTGGAGGCGGTGGGGTTGCCCGTGTACGCGGGTGCCGGGCTCGGTGTCCCGCAGTGGGCGGCGCTCGCCGGGGCCGGGGCGCTCGGGCTGTTCGGGCTGGGCGGGCTGGCGCGCGGTCGGACCGGACGCGCCTGGGTGCTCGGCCTCTTCGGGCGCTACCGGGGCACCGTCCGGCGTACCGGCCTCATGTGGATGAACCCGTTGTTGCTGCGGCGCCGGATCGACGTGCGGCTGCGGCACTGGCGCAGCGAGCCGATGGCCGCGGTGGACGCGAACGGGCTCCCCCTGCGTGTCGTCGTACTAGTCGTGTGGCGGGTCAGGGACACCGCTCGGGCCGCGCTCGGGGTCGAGGACCACGAGCGATACCTGCGCGAGTGTGTGGAGGCGGGACTCGGCCGGGTGCTCGGGCAGTCGCCGGTGGACGTGCCCGGCGTGCCCGGCGCGGCCGACGTGTCCTCGGCGAAGGACGCCGACGCCGTCTGTGACGCGCTGACCCGGACGGTGGCGGCCGACGCGGGGGCGGTCGGGCTGCAGGTGTTCTCGGCGCAGCCGGTCCGGATCGAGTACGCCCCGGAGATCGCGGCCGTGATACAGCGCCGCCGAATCGCGGCGCTGGACGCCCGGAACCGCGACAAGGTCCTCACCTCGGTCGTCGACTCCGTGGAGGACACGGTGACCCGCCTGACGACGCGCGGGCTCGTCGAACTCGACGACTACGAGCGCAAGGCCCTGGTGAAGGACCTGACGGTGGCGTTCTACACAGGGCATGGAGATCGCTGACCCTGGCCGACGCCCACTCGCCGGGCTCGCCGCGGACGCCTGGAAACCGACCGCTCACGTGCCGTGTGCCGTGCTGGGCCTCGCGGGTCCGCCGGGCGCCGGGGAGTCGACGCTCGCCCGCGCCCTGTTGGCGCACATCGGCAAGGGCCGCCTACCTCCCGCCCTGGTACGTTGAGGCGCCCGGTGTTGTGCGTCGGACGGCTGGTGGAGCGGCAGTTGGCGGGCGGGAGGAAACTCGAAGGCCCCCCACGTCAGTGGAGGGCCTTCGCGCTGTGCGCCGCCAGGGACTCGAACCCCGGACCCGCTGATTAAGAGTCAGCTGCTCTAACCAACTGAGCTAGCGGCGCATGACCCCCGCCTCCCGCTTGCGCGGGCGGCGACAGGGAAAATACTACCTGGTCCGCAGGGGTGCTCCGGACCACCCCTTCCGACGCCCGTACCGAGATCGGTGGTGCGTTCCGGCCCGCTCAGCAGGAACGCACCACCTTGGCATAGAGCAAGGAAAGACGTCACAGGACCGCACTGAGGAATTCCCGGGTCCGCTCGTGTTCCGGATCGCCGAAGATCTTTTCCGGCGATCCCGACTCGAGGACCCGCCCCGAGTCGAACATCAGGACCTGGTCCGAGATGTCCCGGGCGAAGTTCATCTCGTGGGTCACGCAGAGCATCGTGATGTCGGTGGTGTGCGCGATGTCACGCAGTACGTCGAGGACGCCCGCGACCAGCTCGGGGTCGAGCGCGGACGTCACCTCGTCGAGCAGCAGCACCCGCGGGCGCATCGCCAGCGCTCTGGCGATCGCGACCCGCTGCTGCTGGCCGCCGGACAGCTGCGTCGGA
>CAMLJW010000563.1 GCA_946480485.1 uncultured Streptomyces sp.
GGCGGCAACGGCTCGATCGCGTCGGAGAACCGGTCCTCGTAGTACGTCAGGCTGGAGTTCTCGGCCTTGTCGTTGCCCGGGATCGAGCTGTTGAAGGTGCTCCCCATGTCGGGGGTCTCGATGGGGTCGTTCTCCAAGGCCCAGCCCTCGATGTCCGAGACGGCATCGGTCAGGGCGAAGGCACCGGTGATCTCCCGGCGGCTGGGGTACTTCGGGTCGTTGAGTTCCGGCGCCCAGAGGATCTTGGCGATGCCGCGCCGCAGAAATCGGGTCTGGGTCTTTTTCGTGCTCGTGGACACAGGTCCGCTCCCACTTCTGGGGCAGCGTCCCGTGCCGAGGCCCTGCCCCTTGATGATCAAAGGGGGTCGCCTGGCCTGGGGCCTAGCGTCCGCGCGGGCCTCCGCGGTGAGGTCAGAAGAGACGTCTCTCTACGCAGGGGTCACGGTGATCGTGACCCGCTGCACGTAGGACACGATAGCGCCTGCCGCTGACACAGAAGGGTCCCCAGCGGCGTCGTAGCCCAACTCCCGGTCGATGACTCGAGCTTGAGGAACGGGCAGGTCATGAGCCCATCGTCCATCGCGGCGGCCGACGACACCGGCGCGAACCCGGTCGGCGAGCCACTGCACCTGGTCGTCCCGCTCCCCGACCGAGGTCACCTGGTAGGCCCAGGCCGCGTCCGCGTGCCAGTCCGACAGCGGCGGACCGCTGAACTCCCCCGGCAGAGAGTCGAGGATGGTGTACGGGGCGGTCGCGGGCTCCCATTCCCCGGACGTACCTCGAACACGGGGCAGTTCGCCGATCCCGCACCGCCTGTCGGTGGCCTTCTCGATGAGTGCGGCGAGCGCCCGGGTGACGGGCAGCCGTGCGGCGGTCATGGCAGCACTCCCTCCGCCAGGGCCTGGACGAAGGCGGGCTGCGTCCGCCGGAATGCGGGCTCGACATGCGGGTACGGCGGCTGCCGGTAGTGACGGCCGACCGCGTCCACGCCGACGAACCCGTACTCCAACCTGCGGGCCTGCGGGGCGTCGGAGAACACCTCCGCCGTCACCTGCCCGCCACCGGTGCTCATCCGCACACCCCAGGAGGCGCGGTACTGGCCGGTGATCGTCCGCGGTCCCGGGCGGCCCGAAGCGTTGCGCTGGATACGCACCCGCAGCAGCATCGCGTGATGCCGGGTGATGGTGCGCGTACGGGCTCGCGCAGCCGGGCCCATCCGGGCCAGCGCGGCAGCGAGCGCGATCGGGTCACGGAACGCCGTGGCGTCGGGATGGGCGTTCGGGTGCGGGTTCACAGGCGCCATCAGCCGATCACCTGCACCCTGACGATCCGCACCACGCTGTAGGTGCCCACGGCCTTGTCCGAGACCCGGAAGCGGCGACCGACCAGCTGCGGGTCACGCGGGCCGCCTGGCCGCACGGACCCGGCGACGCGAATTACGTCATCCGGTCGCAGTTCGGGGGCCCGCACGGGCAGCACCGCCTGGTAGTCGGTGGTCGGAGGTTCCTGCACGACCGCGCCGTCCAACGGCTTGGTGATCGCCGGGCGGCCCATCGGCATCACCGCGCCGAGCCCGTCCCAGATCAGCACCTCGTCCGGAGCCGACGACACCAACCTCCCCGTCGTCTCATCCAGTACGTCGTCCGCGCGGCCGCCACTGTCGCGCCACGCCTCCAGCTTGTCGTCCAGGATGCGGCCGACCACACGCCGCGCCCCGTCCACATCAAACGCCACGAGCCCACTCACCGAGTTGGGCGAGCATCGCCTGCGTGAGCGAGTGCGGACCGGTGCCCAGGTCTGACCTGGCCAGCGCGGTCCGCTCCAGTTCCGCGACGTCGATCGCCGAAAGGAAAACTGCAGCGGCCGGGCCGGGGTCGGGCACATCTACGACGGCGACACGGGCCAAGCCCTCGAAAACGGACTCGACGTAATCCGAGGAGTACAGGACAACCTGAGGCGGTTCTCCCTCTCGGTACGTGACGGTATAGCCGCTGAGGGCTCTTGGGTCCCACTGCTGGCCGTCGATCTCGAGTTCGGCTCTCACACCGCGAGCAGTGATCCGGACACTGTGCACGTTCTCGTCGTCGTCGTGATCCATTCCACCGACGCTAGGACGTCTGTCGGACAGCGGCGGCCGACTAGAGGGGCTTCGTCTCCGGAGGCCGCATGTCCGGACAGATGCCCGCAGCAGGGCGCCCGCCGCTGACATGGCATCCCGTACGCGGACCCGCGCCTGTGGGGGTAGCCCGGTCAGGGTCGCCTCGACCTGTACAAGCACGTCGGGCCAGCGGCCCCTCACATACCCCAAGTTCATCCAAGGCGCGGCCCAAGCCCGACACGATGAACGGACGCGTTAGAACTGGCGGACAACCTCGCCGGACGGCGTGTCCCAGCACATGCACGGCACGGTACTAACCACAGCTCCTCCGCACCCAGAACCGTTACGCGGGAGCTAGTGCAGTGAACTCTGCGTGATAATGCAAGGTCATCGTTTTGCCCGATTTCGATCATGGTTTGACGTACCCCGGACCGGGGGTTTCGCACGGCACTGAGGGATAGGGTAGGGGCTTCCCACGACCCGCCTCGGAGGTGCCTGCCCGGTGTCCGACAGCTTTGTTCACCTGCACAATCACACCGAATACTCGATGCTCGACGGCGCGCAGCGGCTCAAACCGATGTTCACCGAGGTGGCGCGCCAGGGCATGCCTGCCATCGCCATGAGCGACCACGGGAACATGTTCGGTGCGTACGAGTTCCAGCAGGTGGCCAAGGGCTTCGACGGCGTCAAGCCGATCATCGGGATCGAGGCGTATGTCGCCCCCTCCTCACGTCGCAACCGCAAGCAGGAATTCTGGGGACCCGGCGGTGTGCGGGCCATGTCGGACGACGGGGAAGGCTCGAAGGACGTCTCTGGTGGCGGGCGTTTTACGCACATGACGATGTGGGCGCAGAACGTCCAGGGACTGCAAAACCTCTTCTACCTGTCGACCGAAGCGTCCTACACGGGCCAGTTTCCCGCGGGGAAGCCGCGTATGGACATGGAGCTGATCTCCGAGCACTCCGAGGGGATCATCGGGACGACTGGTTGCCCCTCGGGCGCCATCCAGACTCGGCTGCGCCTGAATCAGTATGACGAGGCCCGGGAGATCGCAGGCCAGTACCAGGACATCCTCGGTAAGGAGAACTATTTCCTGGAGCTGATGGATCACGGCCTAGACCTGGAGCGCAATGTCCGCGGGGACCT
>CAMLJW010000564.1 GCA_946480485.1 uncultured Streptomyces sp.
ATCTTCTCGACCTCGTCGTGGTCGTATCCGAGTTCGCGCGCCGCAGCGGCATACATCCGCTCGTAGAGTCCGACCCATTCGTCGACCTCAGCCCGCGTCTCCGGCTGCAGGAAGGGGTTCAGGCGGTCGAGTGCTCGCAGGATGTCCCAGGAGTCGTTCTCCCGTGACTGAAGCTGACGCTTCAGATGGACTCGCACCATCGCGTCCCAGAAGTCGCTCGGGTTATCGGCGCCGTCCACTGCCTCGAGTACGGCGGCAGCGAACCGGCTGAAGTGCCAACGGAAGGCCTCGGCCACCACCTCGTCCCGTCCGCCGGGGAAGTGGGAGTAGATACTGGGGGCCTTCATGTTGACCTTCCTCCCCAGGCTCCGCATGGAGACCGAGGAGTACCCCTCCGCCGACGCCAGCTCGATGAACGCCTCGAGAATCCGGCTGCGACCGGGCGTCAGGCCGGACCAGTCCAGCTTCTGGAGGTAGTGACGCAGTTCCTCTGCAGCGTGCATACGCGGTGCCGTATTCATAACCATTCCAATGTCGTCATCCTCCAGAGGCTTTGCCCAACCGCGGACGGATCTCGACGGGCAGCCCAAAGGGCATCACACGCCCTGAGAAGCAGTCTCTCGTGTGGATACTAACGTTAGCTAGTTTCAGCCGAGGTGCTGAATCGGTCAGGCGGGAAAACCGACTGACCGAAACGACGCTTCGTTACGGTGACACGAGGCCCGACTCCGCGTGGGCGGCCCCGAGCGGGCGTGGTCAGCCCAAGCGGTCGAGCGCAAGTTCCGCGCCGGTCGCCGCCGTCACCTGCTCCACGGTGACGCCAGGTGCAAGTTCACGCAGGACCAGTCCGCCATCGAGCACGTCGATCACCCCGAGATCGGTGATGACGCGGTGCACCACCGCCTTTCCGGTCAGCGGGAGGGTGCATTCCTCGACGATCTTGGACCGCCCTTCCCGATCGGTGTGCTCCATGACCACGATCACTCTGCGGGCTCCGTGCACCAGGTCCATGGCGCCGCCCATCCCCTTGACCATCTTGCCGGGGACCATCCAGTTCGCGAGGTCGCCCTTTCGGGATACCTGCAAGCCGCCCAGGACCGCTGTGTCGATGTGCCCGCCGCGGATCATCCCGAACGAAAGAGCCGAGTCGAAGAAGGCGGCGCCGGAGTGCACTGTCACCGTCTCCTTGCCGGCGTTGATCAGAGCCGGGTCGACCTGGTCCTCCGTCGGGTACGGCCCCGTGCCCAGGATCCCGTTCTCCGAGTGCAGGACGACGTTGATGCCCACGGGCAGGTGGTTGGGAATCAGGGTCGGCAGTCCGATGCCCAGGTTGACGTACTCTCCGTCGATCATCTCGGCCGCCGCCCTGGCTGCCATCTGCTCACGCGACCAGCTCACGCCGACACCGTCCGCTTCTCGATCCGCTTCTCCTGCACTCCCACATGCACCACCCGCTGAACGAACACCCCGGGCAGGTGCACCCCCGCCGGGTCGAGCTCGCCCGGTTCCACCAGGGTCTCGACCTCTGCGACGGTGATCCGGCCTGCCATCGCGGCAAGCGGGTTGAAGTTCATCGCGGTCTTGTCGAAGACGAGATTGCCGTGCGTGTCGCCCACCATGGCGTGGACGAGCGCAAAGTCCGCCACGATGGATTCCTCCAGGACATACGTCCTGGCCCCGAACTCCCGGGTTTCCTTGGCCGGCGACGCCAGAGCCACCGCCCCGGTGCTGTCGTAGCGCCATGGCAGGCCGCCCTCGGCCACCTGGGTTCCCACACCGGCCGGGGTGTAGAAGGCGGGGATGCCCGCCCCGCCCGCCCGCATCCGCTCCGCGAGCGTGCCCTGCGGCGTCAGTTCGACCTCGAGCTCGCCGGCGAGGTACTGCCGGGCGAACTCCTTGTTCTCCCCCACGTACGAGGCGGTGACGCGCCGGATCCGGCCTGCCCTGAGGAGGATTCCAAGCCCCCAGTCGTCCACGCCGCAGTTGTTGGAGAAGACCTCGAGCCCGGTCGTTCCCCGCTCTGCCACAGCGCGGATCAGCTCACCCGGTATGCCGCAGAGGCCGAAGCCGCCGACCGCCAGCGACGCTCCGTCCGGGATGTCCGCCACGGCTTCGGCCGCGGAACCCACCAGCTTTGTCGTCATAGCCACCTCCATTTCACTCTGCACACCGTCGTGCCTCTCTTCTCTCCTCGTCCGACGCTCTAGGGCCTGTACGGAGTTGTGATCTGGGCTCGCGGGGCGTGGCACCCGCGCTCGCCGCGTTGTCGGGATCGTCCGAGTACATCCAGTACGCGGACGACCCTCCGCCTTGCGATCACACGCACCACGCCCCGCTCCCTGATCCAGATCACAACTCCGCACAGGCCTAGTAGGGCTTTGTCGGGTGCGACCTTGATGGCGGAACTTGTACTCGCGGATGCCACAGCGAGGGGCTGTGACCTGTGGAAAGAGAACTGACGATCCATCATCGGACGTCTCGGTCGTTCGGTGTTTCCGCAGATCACTGCGACTCGACAAAGTACTACTAGGACAGCCGCAGTGGAAGCGACCAGTAGAAGCGGGCGAAGTCGTGGTTGGCCCGCACCGGCTCACCGGCTCGCTCGATGTGGTCGAAACGCCTGGCGACCTCGGTGAAGACCGCTTCCGCCTCCGCTCGGGAGATGACTTGGCCGGCGCAGCTGTGGGTGCCCAGCCCGAAGCTCAGGTTCCGGCTCTCTTCGGGCGAGCGTGTGTAGTCGAATGCGTCCGGCTCGTGGAAGACGTCCGGGTCGCGGTTGGCCGCGCCGATCATGAAGCGGATCGGGGTGCCGGCCTGGATGCGCACGCCGCGGATCTCGATGTCCTCAGTGGGGTAGCGCACGACCGAGAGCTCGGGCGGGTCGAAACGGACGATCTCGTTGATGATCGCGGCCCGGAGCTCGGGGTGCTGCTTGTAGGCCTGGAAGACCTCCGGCCGCTGCGCGAACTGGTCCAGCCCGGCTGCGACGAGGTAGCCGACGTCCATGTGCCCGAGCCCGTAGAAGACGGTCATGGTGGCCAGACTCTGCTGAGCCGTCAGCTCCCCCGCGTCGCAGGCCGCGAGCAGGGCCCTGGCCATGCCGCTGTCGTCCACCGATCCCGCGTCCGCGAGCATGTCGCGCACGCGCTTCTCAAGGTAGGCAAAGCCCTGTACCGCCAGTTCCTCGTCGCCGGGCTCTCGAAGTGGCAGCAGACCTCACGGCTGACGCT
>CAMLJW010000565.1 GCA_946480485.1 uncultured Streptomyces sp.
AGGAGATGGCCGGCAAACGCCACGACGACGGCCGCATCTGCCTCTGCGACCGAGCTCGTCGAGGGCCGCACCCTAGTCCAGGCAGGAGTTCGACAGCTGGCAGCTAGTTCGGACGACGGCAGCCACGTTGTGGTCGGCCGAACGAACAGGAAGGAGTTCTCCATGGGATTCAGGCGACGGACAAGGCGCCGGGCGCTGATCGCCGGAGCGGCGGTTGCCCACCATCGTGACAACCAGTACGCGGACCAGGAGCAGGCGCCTGCCGACGACTACCAGGACGAAGCGCAACCTGCCCCGCCTCCGGCGGACCCGGCCGACGAGCTCGAGCACCTCGCACAGTTGCACGACTCAGGGGCACTGACAGACGAAGAGTTCACAGCGGCCAAGGCGAACATCCTCGGGTCCTGAATGCGCCTCGGATTGTCAGAAGACTTCGAACAGATCGTTACGACAGGAACGGGGGGCTACATTGAGTGAATCGCGCAAGGACGTGCTGCTGAAGGCGCTCGAGGCCGAGGTCGGCGGCGCATCGGTCGATCCGGGCACCCTGTTCACCGACGACGTCGTCGGGTGGTCGCCATACGCAACCGTTTCAGGGCTGACGGCACTCGCCGAGCTCGCCGCCCTCCGTGAAATGGCATTCTCCAACGTCGTCATCGTGTTCCGGGGACTCGACGAGGTGGGCAATAAGGCGTTCGCCGAATGGCTGATCGAAGCCGATCACACGGGGCCGCTCGTCCTCGACGAGGATGCGGTTTTGGAAGCGACAGGACGGCGTGTCAAGTTGGCCGGCGCCACGGTGGCCGACTTCCGCGACGGGAGGATCCGGTCGTTCCGGACATACTTCGACGACGTCTCGCTGATCGAGCAGCTCGTCGGTGCCTGACGAGCCGGTTGCTGTGGAGTTCCACGTCGAGGACAATCCGGATCCTCTCGACATCGAGGTCCTCGAAACACAGATCCGTCGTGAGGCGTCCGCCGCCATGGGACTCGGTGACGAGGTCGAGCTGGCGATCTTCGTGCGCGACGCCGGCAAGGTCCTGGCCGGCATCAGCGGGTGGACTTGGGGCGACTGCTGCGAGCTACAGAGCCTCTGGGTGGAGCCAAGTCTCCGAGGTCGCGGCCTCGCGACTCGGCTCCTGGCCGCCGCCGAGGCCGAGGCGGCGGCGCGCGGGTGCACACAGACCGTCCACTTCACCTACGACTTTCAGGCTCGAGCCCTCTATGAACGGAACGGCTATGAACTGGCGGGTCGAGTCGAGGACTTCCCATCAGGAACGGACGTCCTCTGGTACCGCAAGCGCCTGAACCCAACCAGAGTTCCCGCCGAGCCGGCGCGCGACTGGTCGTAGCTGGATCGCGGCAGGTATCCGGCATGGTCCCACATCCCGCCACACCGTCAAACTACTTTAGCGACGCAGCACTAGGAGACCGGCGGCAATACACCCATGCGGACACCAATCAGGAACCCGCCGGACCCGATGTACGCGGAGATCGCGGTGCACCGGACGATGATCTGCGACCGCGTTCGCACCGAGGCCTTCCGGCGTGCGATCGACTCGATGGTGCGCCCCGGCGACATCGTTCTCGACGTCGGAGCGGGAAGCGGCATCCTGAGCATGTTCGCGGCGCGGGCAGGAGCTGCACGCGTCTACGCGGTGGAGCGGACGACGGTCGCCGTCCTGGCGCAGGAGCTGGCCGCCGCGAACGGGGTCGCGGAGATCGTCCAGGTGATCCACGGCGACGTCATGGACGTCGAGCTTCCGGAACGTGTTGACCTGATCGTCTCGGAGTGGCTCGGAGGGTTCGGGATCGACGAGGGGATGCTGGTTCCGGTCATCGTCGCCCGTGACCGCTGGCTCAAGCCGGGTGGAGTCATGGTCCCCCGCTCGGTCACGGCGTGGGCCGCGCTGGTGCACGACCGCTATCTCGGCGAGACGGTGGAATTCCTGCGGGACAACCCGTACGGCCTCAGGCTCGAGGGATTGGTCGAAATGACGGTCAACGAGATCTCCTATTCCGGCACCTTCCGTCACCTTGCGGCGGGCGACAGGCGCTCCGAGCCGGGTCGGTTATGGACGACGGACGCGGACCTGATCTCGCTCGAGCAGGCGCAGGCGCCTCACGAAGCTGAGACGCTGCTGCAGGTCCGCGACCACCGAACGGCCAACGCCCTCGCACTCTGGTTCGGCGCCGACCTCGCGCCCGGCATCTCGCTCTCTGTGGGACCCGGCGATCCACCGACGCACTGGGGGATGACGACGGCCCCGCTGCGCTCGCCCGTGGAACTCACGCCCGACATGGTCGTCCGCGTCAGAGTCAGGACGGCCCCGGCTCGGCCGGTCGGAACATGGACGAGTTGGGCGATCGCGATGCCGGGCGCCGACTGGGAGGAGCACGACGAGCAGTTGCTCTGGGAGGAGATCGACGATTGAGCAGTCTCAGGAGCCCTGTGGGCTCCCTGACAGGGGCGCTCACCGGCCGCGACGACTGTCCCGCCTGGTTGCCCGACGGTCGCACGATTGCCTTCACTCAAACAAACCCGTCTGCGAGCTCGGGCCCCGGCGACTGCTACCACTGCGCGAGGTTGAGACCGGACGACACCGCTTGGCTGCGTGACCGCTTGTACTTGCAGGCGATCAAGGGGCGGTGGGTGAAGGCCCACCGCCCCTCCACTAGGATCGGATGCAGGCGCGGCGTGGGGACGCGCTGGGCCGACCGCTGGAAGCCGACCTGGCAGACCAGGCCCGGGTCGCTTCGCAGCCTGCCCTAGGCGCCACGCAGTTTGGTGCCGTATGAGCACCGCGTTGCTGCTTCATGGTGGCCGGAGTAGACCGAGCGGCAGGCTGTCTTCCTCGAAATTATCCCTTTGGGGTGACGACTCCTCACCCCATGCGGCGGCAGACTCGACTCCGGGCAAGCAGCCCGCTCGATGGCGATGGCCAGGAGGGTGTCGAGATGGCTCTGAACGAGTATCGGCCAGGGACGCCGTTCCCGGGAGTGATCGGGCGGGCGTTCGACCAGTCCAGCCCAGCCTGGCCGCAACCGCTGCGGGCCCGCCAGGGGGCGCCGAACGTGTTGTTCATCATCTTGGACGACACCGGCTTCGGGCAGCTCGGCTGCTACGGCAGCCCGATCCGGACCCCCAACCTGGACAGCCTGGCCTCCGGTGGCCTGCGCTACAACAACATGCACACCACGGCGCTGTGCTCACCCAGCCGCTCGTGCA
>CAMLJW010000566.1 GCA_946480485.1 uncultured Streptomyces sp.
CGCATGGCTCGCCGCGAAAGAGGCGGCTGACCCGCTCGCGCAGCGCGCCGCCTGACATCCACCTGAACGCGCCGAAGGGCCGCTCCGACTTCCCGGCCTGAGCAGCCCCCGACTCGGCAACCCCAACAACACACGAAAGCAGAGGTCACCGTGACCACAGTTTCTCAGACCCCGACCGCCGAGCAGATCGCGCGGTGGCAAGCACAGGACGACCGCGAGCGGAACGACTTCTCGTACCGCTGCACCGTCGACGTCAAGGAATTGCCGCAGTCGGGGCACGTCGCGTTCGAGGCGACGCCGACCTCGGTGGTGGTGACGGCGACGGACATGAACGTCATCGGCGAGTGGCTGTTCGTGATGGGCGGCACGATCACGACGGTCGACCTCCCGTCGGGGCAGACGGCGTGGACGCTGCTCACGACGACGTGGTCGGACTCGGACAAGTTCCCGGTAGTGCCGGTGCACGTGACGGTGGTGCAGTTGACGGGCGCGCCGGTTATGCACGAGATCGCTGCGGCGGTGCAGGCATGACGCGCGAGGAGTTGATGTCGCAGGCGCGGAAGCACATGTGGGCCGCGTGGGCGCTGTCGTCGGAGGAGTTGGCGTCGCAGGCGGCGGACACGCTGATCGGTCTGGGGATGTTGGTCCCGGAGGGTGGAGCCGCCGAGTTGGAGCGGCTGCGGCGCGAGGTGGAGTCGTCCTGTGTAGACGGTGCGCGGTTGATCCGTGCGGAGCAGCGGACGGCGGAGCTGGAGGCGGTCCTCGGTACGCACCGGAAGGACGACCAGGCCGTGATTGAGCGGCTGCGGGCCCGTATCGCCGCGTTGGAGGCGGAGGTCGCAGAGTACGAGCAGCCCGCCGACGAGGACCCGATCGCGTACGTGCTGACAGAGAAGGCTGAGGAGCCGGCGGACAAGCTGACGCGGCTGATCGCGCCGGCGCAGGCGCTGCGTGAGGACGACGGGTACGAGTCGCCGCTGCGCCACGACTACCGCGTGGGCCACGACCTGCCCGAGACGGGCGGTGCCCGGTGACCGCCGAGTTGGAGCGTGACCCGATCCCGCTGCGGTGGGGCCTGAACGACGTGGAATGGGTCGACGACGACTCCACGATCGTGCTGCTGTCCGGCCCGGACGGTGAGCCGTACACGCTGGAGCTGGAACCCAGCCAGGCAGCCGTGCTGCGCGATGACCTGGCCGGACCTGACGGCCCGTGTGTGTTTCGGGCGGTGTGGGACACGGAGCAGTGCGGGCCGTTGTACGCGGGCGAGGATGCGGCGCGGGCGCATTGCGAGCACGACGCGCGCCGCGACTACCCGGACGGCACCGAGCTGGTGTGGCGGGTGTTCGAGGAGTCGGTTGCCGAGCTGTTCGCTTTGGCTGGCGGGGACGAGGAGACGACGGGGTACACCGTGACCCGCCTGCCGCTGGCCACCGGGCATGCCCTGGGAGACGAGATGGGCGGTGCATCGTGAACGCCCGCGTCGCGAACCCGAGCGACCCGACGAAGCACCTCCTTGGCTACGGCCGCCGTGACGCGGCCACGGGCATGCTGCACGGCCACATCCGTTGGCCCCACGGAACCGCCCCGACTCCTGGCGGCTGCCGCTGGTGTGGTCTTGAGGAGTACGGCCACAGGCAGTGGTGGCTGCCCGGCCGGGGCTTCCACAAGTGGGCACAGCCGACGCAGGCGCAGATCAAGGCCCGCATGGTCGCCCGCCGGAACGCACGGAAGGCCGTGTGCCGGTGTGTCGAGCCGTGGCAGCAGCAGCCGTTGGCGCCGGTCGTCGATCCGTACCGGTGTGAGGCCGACGAGTGCCGGATGCACGACCACATCCTCGGTCTGTGGCTGACGTCGCTGTCGTTCGACGAGGCCATGGCGCAGTGGGCGGGTGGTGCGCGATGAGCCACACCCACGACCTCGGCGAGTGGGCGGCGTTCCTGTCCCTCGGCCTCAGCATCTCGGCCGCCACGTCGATCCCGTTCTGGCTGTTCGTCGACGCGTCGCGTACGGACTTCGACCCGCGCCCGCTGCTAGCCCGCGCCGTCGAGTCCGGCCGCCTCGACCCGCTACTGATCGCCCTCGGCCCGGCGACGTACGACGCCCGTCACGCGCTGGCCGACCGGCTGGCTTCCCGCCTCACCGCTCCGAAGGGAGCCGCACGATGACCCGCGTCCGCCTCGCCCTCCGAAACATCTTCCGCCGCCCCAACCCCACCGGCCCGATGCGCTTCTACACACGCCCCGCCCCCGACGGAGTGTTCCTCGACCTGGAGGAGTACTTCGAGCACGTCGTCACCACCCTCGCCGACAACGAGGACGCGTTCGCCCTCTTCATGGAACTCGTCGACGACCGCCGAATCTCACGCGAGCACGACGGGTGGGAGCCGGAGCGACTGTGCATGGAGCGGCTGGCACTCCGGGTCGGCTACGAGGTGCCGGTGCGCGGTCAGGCTCTGGTGCGGCTGGCGGAGCGTCTGCGTGCGGCCTCGACGCTTGGCGTCACCGCTCAGCGCGAGCGGAGGACCGCATGAGTGCCCGTCGTCAGATCATCGCCGCCCTGTCCGAGGACAGTTACGGCGGGATCGCCACCCTGGCTGATGTCGCCCACGCGGAGCAGCTCCTCGGCGCCTACAAGGCGGAGGTCCTCGCCGAGGTCGAGGCCCGTCTCGCCGATATGACCCACGAAGCCGACCAGCAGACCGAGGCCATGGAGAACGAGGGCGCCGACTCCGCGTCGATGATGTACGCCCAGTACACCGGCATCCGCCGGGCCCGTGACGAAGTCCGCCGGATGGCTGGGGAGAAGGCCGCCCCTGCGGGGGCGACGGCCACTCCCGGCCTGACGATCTACCAGGCATCGCACGACTCGATCGTGATGGGCATGTACACCACGGCCGCCGGGGCCCGGAAGCACTGCGAGGCGTTCCTTCGCCGCGAGTCTCCCACCGCGTGGTTCGACTGGATTGAGGACGAGGAGGACGGCGTCGCCGAGTTGGTCGTCACGGTCAACGGCGAAAAGTTGGAGACCGGTTACCTCGTGACGCCGCTGACGGTCGCCTCCGAGTGCGACGAGGAGGCCGACGCATGACGACCATCGCGCAGGCCGGGGCCACCACGGTCCCGGCCGCCGGGCCGGCTCTCACGTGGCCCGCTGACTGGGACCAGGTCCTCGACACCGCCATCCGCGCATGGGGCGGCGAGTGGACTCCCCAGCGTGTCC
>CAMLJW010000567.1 GCA_946480485.1 uncultured Streptomyces sp.
CCACCAACCCACGCTGAACACCATCGGCGACAAGAGACGAGTGGTAGCACGACCGACCGAGGACGCCGTCCGCGCCCGCCCGCGGCGGTCAGCGGCCTACGAACTCGGCGGTCGTGCGGTTGATGAAGCATTCGAGGCCGATGCGGCCGTCCTCGCTGGCGAACAGCCTGAGCAGGGTGGGCAGCAACTCTGTCTCCGCCGCCGCCTTGCCTTCCCGGCCACCGGCTGTGGCAGTGCCGATAGCGCTTGGCGACCTGCAGATGTGGCTCGTGCAGCATGTCGAACGAGGGGTCGGCGCAAACCCGCGGACGCGGTGACCGCGGCCCTCGACGCCCGCCACCGAACCCTCCGTGACATCGGCTTCATGTCTTTCCGCCCACGCGCCCCCAGGTTGATCCGGACGGCGCGGTCTTCTTCCGAGAGTCGGACGCGGCGGCGATCGGCCCGTCTGACAAGTTCGCGGCCTACCTGCTGAAGCAGATCACGGTCGCCAGCGCCGGACCGGCGGGTGCTGGCTCCGTCGAGCCGCCAAGCCACCTGGCCAAGACCGGCGTGACCATCGACTACACGTGCCCCGGGCCGGTCGGCACGGTCACAGTCGCGGTGCGGATGTTGACCGACCTCAACTCTGCATACCAGACGTTGCCCACCGGCCCGGACGGCGAACGCACGGTGTACGGGCCGGGTCATGACTCCCACGACTGGGCCCTCCGCGACGCACCGGCGACGGGTGGCACGGACCTCGGCCGCCGTGCCGTCATCCAGATCGCCGTCGTGGTCGGCGGCGTGCTGCTCGTCGCGGTCGCCGCGCTGGGGCTGTTCCGCCGGTTGAGCCGACGGCGGTGGGCCGTCGCATAAAGCCGTGGCCGTCGTCCACGCCGCGTCCGTCTCGGACCAGCTGCAGGGCCTCATCCACTCGCCGGGCGTGCCGCCGCTAGCGTTCGCGCTCGTGTTCGTTGCCGGAGCCGACCACGCGGTCCTCGGGCGTGGCACAGCCTGGTGATGCGGCGCGTCAGTGCTGTTGCTCGGCCCCCAGGAGCGTGAGGGCGTTGTGGATGCCCTGCTCGAGGACCGCGTCGGCGAGCTGTGGGTCGGCTAGGGCGCGGGAGAGCTGGAGCGTCCCGACCATTAGGGCGAAGACGCTGAGCGTGTTGGCGCGTGCCGAGGGCGGATCGTCGGGGGCCAGGCGGGCGGCGATGTCGTCGATCAGGACCAGCAGGCCGTCGGTGTAGGCCCGCTTGACGACGTCCGTGCAGCGCCCGAGCTCATCCAGCAGGGCGGCGGAAGGGCAGCCGTCGTCGGGGTTGTCGCGGTGCTCAACCGACAGATAGGCACGCACGTACTGCTCGACTCCGGCAAGGTCGGGTGCCAGCGCGCCGATGCTGGCGTGCTGGTCGCGGAGCTGGTCGGCGACCGCGGTGGCGACCAGGTCCTGCTTGGAGGCGAAGTGGGCGTAGAAGGCGCCGTTGGTCAGCCCCGCATCCGCCATGACGGTGGCGATCCCGGAGCCGTCGATGCCGTCTCGCTTGAACCGGCGGCCGGCCGTCTCGAGGATCCGCCGCCTCGTCGCCTGCTTGTGCTCTTTGCCGTAGCGCACCAGCACACGCTCCTCCACTCGCGGCAAGGGCCCCCTTGCGCTCCGCCGTCCCTCCATGCATAGTATTACGAACGTAATCCAATGAGCAAGGAGTCCAGGATGAATGTGGCACCAGTCGCGCACAACACCGCGATGACCTCGTGGAAGCACGCTCCCACGCGCACACTCTCGGCGGGTGGGGTGGAGTTCGCCTACCGTCAGCTCGGCCCGAGCACGGGGGTGCCGGTGGTCTTCCTCACCCACCTGGCCGCAGTCCTGGACAACTGGGACCCCCGAGTCGTGGACGGCATCGCCGCCAAGCATCGGGTCATCACCTTCGACAACCGAGGTGTCGGTGCCTCCAGCGGGTCCACGCCGACGACCATCCAGGAGATGGCCAGGGACGCCGTCACCTTCATCCGTGCCCTCGGCTTGGATCAGGTCGACCTCTTCGGGTTCTCCATGGGCGGCATGATCGCCCAGGTGATCGCCCAGCAGGAGCCGCAGCTCGTGCGCAAGATGATCCTCGCCGGAACTGGCCCTGCGGGGGGCGAAGGCATCGACAAGGTGACCCGCATCACCTACCTCGACACCGCGCGAGGACTGCTCACCCGCCAGGACCCCAAGCAGTTCCTCTTCTTCACCAGGACGCCGAACGGGCGCCGAGCCGGGAAGCAGTTCCTGGCACGGTTGGAGGAACGCACCAGCGACCGCGACAAGGCCATCTCCGTCGGCTCCTTCCGCGCCCAGCTCAAGGCCATCCACCGATGGGGTCAGCAGCAGCCTGCCGACCTCACCAGCATCCAGCAGCCGGTGCTCACCATGAACGGTGAGAGCGACAGAATGGTGCCCTCCAACAACACCGTCGACCTCGATCGACGACTCCCCAACAGCCAGCTCGTCCTCTATCCCGACGCCGGGCACGGCGGGGTGTTCCAGTTCCACGAGGACTTCGTCAAGCGGGCGCTCGCGTTTCTCTGAGCGCTCCCGCGCGCCACATCCCCCTCGGGAGGCGTCGTGGAGCAACGCAGGATCCTCTTGCTGGGCGCAACCGGCTACACCGGCCAGCGAGTGCTGCGGGAACTGCTCGCCCGGGGCCAAGCGCCGACCCTGGTCGGGCGAACCCGGACCAAGATGCTGGCCCTGGCCGACCGCCTGGAGGCGGAGCTTCCGGTGGCCGAGGTGGAGGTCACCTCGACCGCCGACCTGGCGCGGCTCCTGGAGCCAAGCGACGTGGTCCTCTCCACGGTCGGCCCGTTCATGCAGCTCGGGATGGCCACGGTCACGGCGGCGGCGCAGGTAGGAGCGCACTACCTCGACTCCGCGGGGGAGGGATCCTTCGTCCGGCGCGTCTTTGAGCTCGACGCCGTCGCGGCCGCCCGAGGCGCGAGCGTCGTGCCCGCCTTCGGCTACGACTATGTGCCGGGCAACCTCGCCGGCGCGCTCGCCCTGACCCGGGCGGGCGAGCGGGCCCGCCGGATCGAGGTCGGCTACTTCCTCACCCGATCCGGCCATGGGGACGAGCTGCGCTACCGCAGCACCCTGCGCGACGCCTTCACCCTGACCACGGGGGGCACGCGCACCACGCTGGTCGCGTCGGCGGCCGAGGACGCCTTCGCCTACCGCCGCCCACGCCCCGGG
>CAMLJW010000568.1 GCA_946480485.1 uncultured Streptomyces sp.
CGCGAGTGAGATCACCTCGGCCGGATCGACCCCCTCGACGGCCGCTGCGAGCCGGCGGTTCGGGTCGTCGTCGGCGTCCACGCGCGTGTGCGACACCAAAAGCCGGGCGCGGCGCCCCAGCAGGGCGAGGTCGCGGGCGCCGATGCGCCAGCGCGGGCCGGTGAGCAGGCGGACCAGCGAGGCGTTGGCACCCGGGTCCTGGAGTACTTCGCAGACGGCGACGAGGTCGGCGACTTCCGGGAGGTACAGCAGCCCGGAGAGGCCGACCACCTCGACGGGGATGTCGCGGGCGACGAGTGCGCCCTGAATTTCGGCGAAGTCGGTCGCGGTGCGGCACAGAACGGCGATCTCGCCAGGCGCCCCTCCGGTGCGTACGAGATGGGCGATGGAGTCGGCGAGCCAGTCCATCTCCTCGGCGTGGGTGCGCAGTAGCGCGCAGCGCACCCTGCCGTCGCGCTCGGCACCGGCTGCCGGTCGGAGCGCCTCCACGCCCGCGTGCCGGACGCGCAGGGGTTCCGCGAGGGCGTTGGCGAGGTCGAGCAGGCGGCCGCCGCTGCGACGGTTCTCGCTGAGCGCCTGGCGGGTCGCCGGACGGCCGTCGGCGTGCGTGAAGTGCTCCGGGAAGTCGTCGAGGTTGGCGACGGAGGCGCCGCGCCAGCCGTAGATCGCCTGGCAGGGGTCGCCGACAGCGGTGACGGGGTGGCCCGTGCCGCCGCCGAACAGGCCTGCCAGGAGGATGCGTTGGGCGACCGAGGTGTCCTGGTACTCGTCGAGCAGAACCACCCGGAACTCGTCGCGAAGGACGGCACCCACCTCGGGGCGGGTGCGGGCGAGAGCGGCCGACAGGGCGATCTGATCACCGAAGTCGAGGAGGTCGCGCTCGCGCTTGGCCGCTCGGTAGAGGCCCACCAGCTCGGCCAGTTCCCGGCGGGTGGCGGCCGTTTCCGGGACCTTGCGCAGGTCGGCGTTGGTGAGTGTGGCGCTCTCCAACGCGCTCAGCAGCGCGACGTCGTACGCGCGCAGCTCTTCGGGGCGTACGAGGTGTTCGGCGAGCTCGGAATCCAGCGCGAGGAGATCGCTGACCAGGTCGGGAAAGGAGCGCGTGAGAGCCGGGTAGGGACCTGGGGCCTCGCGCAGGACGCGTGCGGCGAGCTGGTAGCGGGTGGCGTCCGCCAGGAGGCGCGCGGTGGGTTCCAGCCCGATGCGCAGGCCGTGGTCGGTCAGCAGGCGGCCCGCGAAGGCATGGTACGTGGAGATGACCGGCTCGCCAGGCGGGTTGTCCAGGTCGCTCGCGTCGGGGTCGGTGACGCCGGCCTTGGTCAGGGCCTTGCGGACACGCTCGGCGAGTTCGCCCGCCGCCTTGTTGGTGAACGTCAGTCCGAGAACCTGTTCGGGTGCGACCTGCCCGGTGCCGACCAGCCACACCACGCGCGCGGCCATCACCGTGGTCTTGCCGGAGCCGGCTCCGGCCACGATCACCTGCGGGGCGGGCGGCGCGGTGATACAGGCCGTCTGCTCCGGGGTGAACGGGATGCCCAGGAGCTCGTTGAGCTGCTCGGGATCGGTGAGACGGGCGGACACCTCAGAGAGGCTAGCCGCGCGCACTGACAAGCGGGGGCCACATTGGCTGCCGGGTATGAGGATGCGCTGGTCAGCACGGTGGTGGGATTAGTCACTTTCGGTGTCGCCGGCCGGCGCGGCTCTCCTCGGCGGCCGGGTCACTCGACCACATGGCGTCCATCCGGCCGTGCGCTGCAGGAGGCCCGGAACGCGCAGTGCGTGCAGTGCTGTCCCGTGGTCGGTGTGAACCGTTCGTCGAGGACCTTGCCGGCGGCGGTGGCGAGGAGGTCGCCGATCCACTCCCCGGAGAGGGGCTCTTGAGCCTGCACCTTGGGGAGGGTCTCGCCACCGTCCTTCCTGGGGGCGCCCTGGCGGAGCTGGACGAGTTCGGCGCCGCCCGGCTCGGGGCGTTCGCCGTGGAAGGCGTCGTCGACGGCGCCCGCGCGGACGGCGAGCTGGTAGACGGCGAGCTGCGGGTGGCGGGCCACGTCGGCCGCGCTCGGTGCCCGTTTGCCGGTCTTGAAGTCGACCACGTAGGCGCGGCCCGCGGTGTCCTGCTCGACACGGTCCATGGAGCCGCGGACACGTACCTCGTAGGAGCCCGCTTCGAGGGTGACGTCGAAGTCGTGCTCGCTGGCCACAGGCGTACGGCCCGCCCGGGCGCCGTTTGAATCGACATGCCACTTCAGGAACCGTTCGAGCGCCACGCGCGCGTGCTCCTTCTCCTGCGCCGACTTCCAGGGCGCGTCGAAGGCGAGCGCGTTCCACACGGAGTCGAGGCGCTCCATGAGGACGGCGAGGTCGGCGGGCGTGCGGCCCGAGGCGACCTCGTCGGCCAGGACATGCACCACGTTGCCGAAGCCCTGGGCGGCGGTCGCGGGGGCGTCGGCCTTCACCTCGCGGCTGAGGAACCACTGGAGGGCGCAGGTGTTGGCGAGCTGGTCAAGGGCGCTTCCGGACAGCACGACGGGTTTGTCGCGGTCGCGCAGCGGCATCGTGCTCTCGGTCGGCTCGGACATGCCCCACCAGCGGTAGGGGTGCGCGGACGGCACGAGCGGGCGGCCGTCCTCGTCGCCGAGCGCGGCGAGCCGGGCCAGGCGGCGGGCAGCGGCCTCCCTGAGGGTTTCCGAGACACGGGGGTCGACGGTCGTGGCGCGCAATTCGGCGACCAGGGCGGCGACGGACAGGGGGCGGCGGGGGCGGCCGGTGACGTCCATGGGTTCCGCGCCGAGTTCGGTGAGGAAACGGGACGGCTGGTCGCCGTCGTCCACCGGAGCCTTCACGGCGGTCACGACGAGGCGCTCACGCGCGCGCGTGGCGGCCACGTAGAACAAACGGCGTTCTTCGGAGAGCAGCGCTCCAGGAGTGAGGGGTTCGGCGAGGCCGTCGCGCCCGATCCGGTCGGCCTCCAGGAGAGAGCCGCGGCGGCGCAGGTCCGGCCACAGTCCCTCCTGGACACCCGCGACGACGACCAGGCGCCACTCGAGGCCCTTGGAGCGGTGTGCCGTCATAAGGCGTACGGCGTCGGGGCGTACGGCTCTGCGCGTGAGCGTGTCGGCCGCTATGTCCTGGGCCTCGACCTCCTCCAGGAAGTTGAGGGTGCCGCGGCCGCCCGTGCGCTCCTCCGCGCGGGCGGCGGTCGCGAACAGTGCGCAC
>CAMLJW010000569.1 GCA_946480485.1 uncultured Streptomyces sp.
CCGCGGGGCCGACGAAAGAGCTCGTGGCGAGGCTGGCTGAGTCCGGCGCGTCGATCCGCCAGCAGCTGGAGGATGGCCTTGCCTGGGCGCGCGCCGAGTTGGAGGCGGAGAGTGAGCGGCATGAGGCCACGTGCTCGGAGTTGGAGTGCGTGCGACGGGCGCGAGAGGAGTCGCGCATCATCGCAAACGGTCGCCTATGCGAAGCTCGCGACGAGGCCAATACGCTGGAGCTGCGGCTCGGTACCGCCATGCGCCTGCTCGAGGGGACGGCGCACGAGCTGATGGATCAACCCTGGCGCGACGACTTCGCCGCGCTCCAACAAGAGAGGGCAAAATGCAAGCTGTGAACATCCCGGACATGCCGGCATCAATCGCGCTGGTCGACTTCAGCTCGCTGTTGAGCGTGCACTTCCACGCCCGCGCCAAGGACGGCGGGGTCAACGACGCGGGGCAGGCCACGCTCGACCAGATCGCCAGCGTGCGAGACAGCGTCGAGCGCGTGGTCGTCTGTCTGGACTGGCCGCCCTACTGGCGCAAGCAGCGATTCGAGGGCTACAAGGAGCTGCGCGACCGCGACCCGGCGAAAGGACACATCATCCGCTGGACGCTAGACAGGCTCGAAGCGGACGGCTACCAGCTCGCGCGCTGCAGGGGGCAGGAGTCAGACGACGTGATCGCGACGCTGGCGCGTGTCTACAGCGAGTCGGGGTGCGAGGACATCCGGATCGTAGGAGAGGACAAGGACCTGCTCCAGTGCGTCTCGGAGACGGTGCGGCTCATGGTGCCGACGGGCGACGGTTACGAGCCCCGTGGGCCCGAGTACGTGAGCAAGAAGTACGAGGTGCGACCCGACCAGTTCGCGCTGGCGCAAGCGATCAACGGAGACGACAGCGACTCGATTCCGGGCATCAAAAACCTGGGGTGGAAGAGCGCTGCGTGGCTGATCAACACCTACGGCACGCCGCAGGCGATGATCGAGGCGTGCGCCGCAGCGTGCGCCGCAGCGGCGGAAGCGGGGAAAGAGCCGAGCGCGAAGTGGCGCTACTTCGCGGCCGGGATGGCAGAGTTGAACCGCTGGCTGGAGCTAACCACCCTGCGCACCGACGTCGAGCTCGAGCGCGACCCGATGAGCTATCTCGAGTACCGGCGCACACCCGAGTCAGGCACCAAGACGACGGCCTGGGAGCCCGAGCCCGAGGAGCTGGCCGAGGAGCGCGAGCAGATGACGGCGCCGGCCGCACCGCTGATCGGCAAAGACCCAAAAGCAGACGAGCACCTTCGACGGGCGGCGGCCGAGCGCAGCTCTGCCTCGACCTCAGCGTCAGCTACCCGCACGCTAACCGCTACGACACCGAGACCCACCGCTGGGACGTCTACGGCCCCCAGCCGCCAACCCGCGCCGACGTCGAGCGCTACGCCGACCCGGGCCCCTGCCCCTACCCCTGCGGCTGCGTCTCGCCCCTCCTCTGCCACGCCGCCGGCAAGTGCACCTACAGCCGGCACCCGGACTCGCCGCCCCGAAGGCCTGGCTCTGCTTCGTGAGCCGTTCCCTGACCACCTGGTCAGCAAGCTCCCGAAGGGCACCAAGGCACAGAACATGTGCCCCCCGAGCGAGAAGCGGAATTGCACCATCTGCGGCGGGTGGCACCATCCTCGGATCGTCCACCTGGACTACGTCGGCCACGCCGCGACGACAGACCGGCTTCTCGACGCTGATCCTGGCTGGACGTGGGAACCGGCGGCGCTCTCGTCGGAGGGGCTACCGCTGTTCGACGCGAGCGGCGGCCTGTGGATTCGCCTGACGGTCTGCGGCGTCACCCGCCTCGGATACGGGCACGCCGAAAAGAAGGCGAACCAGGACACAGGGGCTCGGGAAAAGGAGGTCATCGGCGACGCGCTGCGGAACGCCGCCATGCGTTTCGGGCTGGCGCTCGACCTGTGGCACAAGGGGGACCTGCACAAGGACGAAGGAGAAGAGCAGTGAAACACGAGGGCCTGGTGAAGCGCCTGTGCCGGCGGTATCGGTGGGCTGACTCACCGTCGTATTCCTGGGATGACCTGGTGCAGGACGCGATGCTTGAGTCATGGATCGCCACGAGCGACGAGG
Source organism: uncultured Streptomyces sp. (assembly GCA_946480485.1). The sequence continues at coordinate 2,108 of CAMLJW010000569.1, forward strand.
CCGCGCTGCCGTGCGCGCCGAGCACCGCGGTAGGCTACGCGGTCAAGCGTGCCGCCTACCGCAACATTTCAAGCATGATCGCGCCGGTCGCGATACCGAAGCGGGTGGGGGCCAACGGCGTCTTTCGGGAAGGGGAAGAAAACTTCCCACCCGAGAAGCAAACCGAGCCGAGCGAAATGGGGCCGCTGACCTCTGGAGTCACAAAGGCGCTTGCCGCTTTGCCTGAGCGATATCAGGATGTGATCCGGATGCGGTTCGAGGGCGACATGACTCTCGAAGAGGTGGGGAAGAAATTCGGGGTCACGCGCGAGCGAGCCCGGATGATAGAGAAGACTGCCCTTCAGATGATCAGGGACAGTTTGCCGATGGAAAGGGTTGCGTTATGAGTTGCACGGTGGTGAAGATCGGGGACGAGACATTCTCGCTGGACAGCGACAAGGGGCGCCTCGCCGCTCGCGCGGCGATGAACAAGCTGGGGCAGGAATACGTGGAGCTGGGAGACGGGCGACGCTATTGGGCCGATTTCGGCCTCTACTCCTACGGGGCAAACGGCCCAAGATCAGCCGACATTGGTGGTCCGACGTGAGCCTGTGGCATTGGGCGGGAGCCGTCGCGGAGTTCGCGTTGCGCGAGTGGTGGCGGAACAAGGCTCGGCGCGCCAAGGAGTCGGCAAAGGCCGCGTTCCGGGCCGCGGTGCCCATCAGGCCGCGCACGTGCCCTCGCTGCGGCGCTTTCGTGTACGTGCCCGATCAGGAGTTCTGCACTTGCGGTGGTGTCCTGTGACGAACGAGAGCGCGGCGGCAAGGCAGCGTAGGATGGCCCGGCGCCGAATCCTGCGCGAGATCGGCGTGGCGCCGAAGGACGCGACGCGGGGCTCCGAATGCGTCTCGCGGTTCGTCTCCATGATCGAGGGGCAGGGCGGCGACCCCGAAGAGCTCGACCCGGGCGGCGAGCTTCGGAAGCTCCGGGAGGGCGGGCGCCCCAAGGTCGACAAGCCGGACAACGAAGAGCGCTCAGCCCGCTACCGAGAGCTCAGGAGGATGGGGCTCGACTCCATCGCGGCCACCGAGGGGGCTCGCACTCAGGGTACTTTCGCGATGGCCGTCA
>CAMLJW010000570.1 GCA_946480485.1 uncultured Streptomyces sp.
TCGAATACCGCTTCGGTGCACCAAAAACATCCGCCGCCAAAAACACCGATCCCTGCCCACCGACCAGCAAAGCCAGCACGCACACCAGCCACAACGGGCCCCCGAGAGCGAAGACAACCAGATAGGGCACCATCAAAAAGCCCACAGCGAGGCCAGCAACGAGCGGCCGACGCGGCCGCCACCGCAACGCCAACACCCCGCCGGCGATCGATCCCACCGCCTGCACCACACCGATCGCCGCCCATCCGGCCGCGCCACCGTAGAGCCGCTCGGCCAGCAGCGGCCCGGCAACCATGTGCGGGCCGATCACCAGCGCCTGCAACAGCGCCCCATACACCAGCAAGGTGACCAGCCAGCGCATCGAGACAACCAGACGGGCACCGTCACGGACCTCCCGCCAAATCCCCCGCCTCGCAGCACGGCGGACGGTCGCGGGAAGCGGCAGCCCGGCCAGCAAGACCGCGCTGACCGCGAACGTGGCCGCGTCGACCAGCAGCGCCACACCCGGCCCTACGCTGGCCACCAGCACACCCGCCACCGAGATCGACACCACCTTGTTGACGTTGCCGACCAGGCCCAGCAGCGCATTCGCCGCCAGCACCTGATCCTCGCCGACCAGGGACGGCACCAGCCCCGACGCGGCCGGCATGAACACAGCGGTACCCACCCCGGCCAGCGCCTGCAGCACCACCAGCGCCATCAGCCCGGCGTGCCCAGTCACCAACAACAAACCACTCACGGCCTGGACAGCGCATCGCAGCACATCGGCACCCACCATCAGCCTCCGGCGCGGCCACAGGTCCCCCAGCACCCCGCCAGCCAGCACCAGCACCGCAACCGGGATCCGGTTCGCGGCCAAAACCACACCCAATCCGCCCGGCCCAGCGACATCCAGTGCGGCGAACGCGATCGTCAACGGCACCAGACTGTCGCCGAACAACGACGCTGCCTGACCAAGGAGATACCGGCGGAACCGGGCAGCGCGCAGGACACTCATGCGCCACACCCGACCACACAGTGCGCACCGGTGGAACCCGTCGACGCGGACTGCGGGAATGTGCGAGTACGTGGGGCGGGCGACGACGACGGCGCGACCGAGTACGGGGTGGCTGCTCACATCGAGAGTGTTGAGTGCCCGGCGGAGAATCAAGGCCGGATCATTCTCGGCACCCCTGGCGGTGGACTGGACATGCGCCCCGGTGAACACTGGGGCGCCGGCGGCCGTCTCTCGTTCCCCGTGGGAGATGGCAGCCGAAAACGTCCGCCGCCGCAGCCGTTTGCCGGCTCCTACATGGACGCCCCGGCGATTCACCGTGAGCGGCTGAGTACGCAGCAGCTCGCAGGCCGCTCGTGCTGCTGGTGCAGCGGGACTCCGGGCCCCAGGTTTCCGGTGCCGATACTGCGGGATGACGCCCTGTTCCGTCCGGTACTCCGGCCTTCCAGTCCGCGGCGGTCTGCTCAACCGGGCGCTGAGCGATGGCGCAGCTCGTCCATCCCATCGCGGCCTGGCGGCCCTCCGAGCCCAACGTCCTACCGATGTGGATACTGCTGCACAACGACGTCACACGTCCCGGTCTCTCAGCTCCCGTCGACGTGGTTGCTCAGCCGGGTGCCCTCCGCAGGATCTCCGCCTGGCCGACGACCCGGTCATCGATGCGGAACCGGTCTTGTCGCGGCTGCCTGTCCCGCCCGCTGCTCCTGGGCTTGAACCGTCCCAATTCGAGTCCCTTTGCGTGTGTGGTCGGGCCCCAGCCTCAGACAGGCGCACCACGGCACAAGAGTGCCTCGCGCCATCCCGGCCCTCGCGGCATGTCGGCGGATATGGGGAGAAGCACCCGGTAGTCCTGCTGGTGCAGAGTGGGACTACCGGAGGCTTCGCGGTGGTCGCCCGGAGCCGACGGGGGGCGGCGCCGGGCGACGTTCAGGGGGAGCTAGTGCCGCGTCAGGCAACGTTCGCCCTGTCGTGACGCGTCGTCCGGGTGTCGGTCCGGGCGGCACGGACACGCCATGCTGTTCTCGTGGCAGAACGAGTACAGGTGCGGGAGATCGACGATGACGAGGGCCATCGGCTGCTGCGGATCATCCGCAGGGGCACCGGATCGGTGGTGACCTGGCGGCGGGCCCAGATGGTCCTGCTGTCCGCGCAGGGCATGCCCGTGGCGAAGATCGCTGAAGTGTCGTTCACCAGCGACGACCGGGTCCGCGACGTGATCCACAACTTCAACACTGACGGCTTCGACTCCCTCTACCCCAAGTACAAGGGCGGCCGGCCGAAGACCTTCACGCTGCCCGAGCGCCGCGAGATCAAGAAGATCGCCAAGTCCAAGCCCACCGAGCACGACCTGCCGTTTTCCACCTGGAGCCCGAGCAAGCTGGCGGACTTCCTGGTTGCCGAGGGGGTGGTCGACGACATCAGCCACGAGGGCCTGCGCATCCTGCTCCGCGAGGAAGGCGTCTCCTTTCAACGCCTGAAGACCTGGAAGACCTCCCGCGACCCCGACTACGCCGCAAAGAAGGCCCGGGTCGAGCACCTCTACGCGATCGCCGACGGCGAGGTGATACCCGAGGGCGGCGAGCCCGAAGTGGTCTTCTGCATGGACGAGTTCGGACCGCTCAACCTGATGCCCCACCCCGGCCGGCAGTGGGCCGAACGCGGGGGCAAGCACAAGGCCCCCGACCGGGAACCACGCCGCAGGCGCCGGGCCACCTACAACCGCTACGGCGGGGTACGGCACCTGTTCGCAGCCCTGGACCTGGCCAAAGACAAGCTCTATGGCCACATCAAGCTGGTCAAGAGGCGGACGCAGTTCCTGGAGTTCTGCCGCTACCTGCGCACCCTCTACCCGCCCGAGACCCGCATCGCGATCGTCTGTGACAACTACTCCCCGCACCTGACCACGAAGAGGTGCCAGCGGGTCAGCACCTGGGCGGACGCGAACAACGTCGAGATCGCCTACACCCCTACCAACAGCTCCTGGCTCAACCGCGAGGCCCAGTTCACCGCCCTGCGCTACTTCACCCTCGACGGCACCGACCATGCCGACCATAAGGAACAGGGCAGCATGATCCGCCGCTACATCATTTGGCGAAACCGCCACGCCGACGACCGGCACCTCCGCGCCGTCGTCGACAGGGCGAACGTTGCCTGACGCGGCACTAGGTCCTGTCTGGAGTTCAGATCATGGATGTGGTGCGATGCTGCGGAGCC
>CAMLJW010000571.1 GCA_946480485.1 uncultured Streptomyces sp.
CTGCGGATCGCGCAGAACTGGGTGGCTCCGGTGAGGGTGCGCAGGCAGCCGGACACCTTCTGTCGGAGCTTGATCATGCGGATGTCGCGCTCGGAGCCGTTGTTGTCCGGCGGTATCCGCCAGTCGCTGGTGAAGCGCAGGTAGTCGTCCTGGCGGTCGCGCAGCCGCCGGGCGAGCGCGTGGTGCTTGCGCATCACCTTCCCGGTCCGCGCCGCGGTTTGGGTGAGGCCGATCTGCGCGGCCGAGCGGTAGAGCCGTACATGCTTGTCCAGGGCGTCGGGATCGACGGCGGCACCGGCGGCGATCGCCTCGGCCACCAGTTTCTGCATGGCCACCAGCGCGTCGCCGGCCTGGGTGGCCCAGCACCAGTCGGTGTCGGGCGCAGCGCTCTCGGCGACGGCGGCCAGCTCACGCAACGCGTGGGCACAGCACAACTGATGCGCGGCGTCGAGGTAGGTGTCGTAGGGCGCCCACGCGTCGTGCACCGCGACCCCGCGGAACCTCGTCAGGACGCCGGCGTCGTCGATGCCCTTGCGGCCGCGCTTGGGATGGCAGGTGATCAGGGTGTACTTGCCGGTGCGGGCGCAGTGCACCCAGGCCAGCCGACCGGCCACGCGCAGCCCGGTCTCGTCGAACCCGGCCACCTCGGCGGCGGCGATCCGGTCGGCGACCTCGGTGAGGAACCCGTCGAGCCCGTCGGCGGCTCGTGTGGTCATGCTCGCCACGGTGGCATCCGACACTGGGGTGCCGAACAGCTCGGCCAGCGCCTGGGCGGTGCGCTTCTTGGACAGAAACTGCCCGACGTAGAGGTAGACGACGATCGCGGTGATCCGCGGCCCGTACTGGACCGGGGCGCTCACCCCCTCCGGCGCGGCGCCGCAGGTGGTGGTTCCGCACGTGCAGCGCCGCGCGATGAGCTGGTGCTCGGTCACCTGCACCGTCATCGGTGGCAGGTCGAACACTTGCCGCCGCTCCATCCCCACCTCCGGCGCGCCGGCCAGGTTCGCGCCGCAGCCGGTGCACGGGCCGGGCTCGTGCCGGCAGCGCGCGTTCGGGTCTGCCACCAGCGCCAACGTCGATCCCGGATGCCCCGGCTGCCCACCCGGCTTACGACCACTGCGCATGCGCAGTGACTTCGGACCGGGTTTGGCGAACGGCGAGTCCGACGACGGCGGCCGCGACGAGTTCCGGCTGTTCTGTCCCAGCTGCCGCCTCAAGTCCGCAACTTCAGCCTCGAGTTGCTCGATCCGCTCGGCCTGCCCCACGACAAGCTCGGCGAGCTCCTCGTACGACGGACGACGGGCAGCAGACACCCCACGATGATCACAAACTTGGCGAGGCGATCAACTCACCACGCCGGGCGACCTGACCAGTCACCAGCCGTGAAGTACGCGGCGATCGCGGACTGGGCGCTGGACAAGGAGTTCACGGTCACGTTCCTGTGCGACCAGCTCGGCGTGGCTCGGCAGGGCTACTACCGGTGGCGGGCCAGCGGGCCCAGCGAGCGGGAGCGCACCGACGCCGAGCTCACCTCCCAGATCCGGGAGATCCATCGCGACCTGCACGGCCACCCCGGCGTGCGCCGGGTCTGGGCCGAGCTGGCCGTGCGCGGGGTCCGGGCCGCCCGCAAGCGGGTGTGGCGCCTGATGCGCGCCGCTGGCCTGCACGGACGTCATCCCCGAGCGTGGAAGAAGACCACCGTCGCTGGCTCGCGACCCATCGACGCCCCAGACCTGATCGGGCAGGACTTCACCGCCGAGCAGCCCGACACCCGCTGGTGCGGCGACATCACCTACGTCGCGACCGTGGACGGCTGGGTCTACACCGCGACCGTGATCGATCTGCACTCGCGCACGGTGGTGGGCTACGCCGTGGCCGACCACCTGCGCACCAGCCTGATCATCGAGGCCCTCGCGGCCGCGCTGGTCACCCGACGCCCACCGCGCGGGGTGATCTTCCACAGCGACCGCGGCTGCCAATACACGAGCCGTGAGTTCGCCGACTTCTGCGCCACCAACGGCGTCACCCGCTCCATGGGCCGGCGCGCCACATGCTTCGACAACGCCGTCGCCGAATCGTTCTTCGCGACCTACAAGAAAGAGCTCATCCACACCCGGCCGTGGAACAACCTCACCGAGGTCCGGCAACACACATTCGTGTGGATCGAGGGCTACTACAACCGTCGCCGGCGACACTCCACCCTCGCCTACTTGACACCATTCGAATACGAGCTAGGATTCAGGAAACTAACCGACCTGGCAGCCTAAACCGGTGTCAACAAAATCGGGAACACTCCAGTGAACTGGCCAGCGCGGTCGCGGACGAGGAATCGGAAGGTGGCGGCGCGGTCGTCGAGGTCTATCAGCAGGTTGCGGGCTTGCTCGGTGGTCCAGGCTCCGGTCGGGTGGCTGGTCGTTCCAAGGATGTGCACGTAGCGGCTGCGGACTTCCAGAGCGAAGAACACGTAGATCCGTTTGAGGGTGAGCGCGCAGTCGACGTGGAAGAAGTCCACGGTCAGCATGGTGGAGGCCTGCGGGCGGAGGAACCGTCGCCATGACGTGTCGGTGGACCGGAGGGGCGCTGGCGGTATCCGCCGCCCCTTGAGGATTCTGCGAATGGTGGATGCGCCGACGCGGTGGCCGAGCTTGAGGAGTTCGCCTTGGATGCGCTGGTACCCCCAGGTCTCGTTCTCCTCGGCCATCCGTTCGATCAGCGCGGCGATCGTCGGGTCGACCGGTGGGCGGCCGAAGCGGTTCGGGTAGGTCCACCTCTTGGTGACCAGCCGGCGGTGCCACCGTAGGACCGTTGCCGGGGTGATGAGGCGATGACCGCGTAGCACTGCGGGCAGGCGTCGGATCAGTGCGGCGAACAGTGCGCGGTCGGCCCAGTCCAGGCGAGGCCTCGGGTTGGTTCTGCGGAGTACGGCGACTTCGTGGCGTAGGACGAGCAGTTCGATGTCTTTCGATGCCGATGCGCGGCCGAGCAGTGTCAGCCAGTTGAGGAGTCCGTCGAAGATCAGGTAGACCAGGCGTAGCGACACACCTGCGATCTTGCCTGGCTGTCGATCGCCGCAGCTCACAGGCTCGGTGCCGACTTCTGGAACCCCCGAGGGCGTCCAGCAGCCCCCGGTGCCCAAAGTCCAGGACGTGGTTGTTCGCCAGCGCACAAACGCTTGGGCGTGCGGCCGACAGGGCGAGCAGGTTC
>CAMLJW010000572.1 GCA_946480485.1 uncultured Streptomyces sp.
CGGCTTGGATGCGGTCGACGAGCAGCTGATCGATCAGCTGGTGAACCGGGCGCGGGCCGGCGGGCTGCAGCTGGCCGGGGAGGGTGGACTGTTGGCGCAGCTGACGAAGCGGCTGCTGGAGTCCGCGCTCGAGGGCGAGCTCACCGATCACCTCGGCTACGGCAAGCACGACGCGGGCGGCCGCGATGGCGGCAACTCCCGCAACGGGCGCCGGGCCAAGACGGTGCTGACCGAGGTCGGACCGGTCGAGATCGACGTCCCCCGTGACCGGGACGCCACCTTCGAGCCAAAGATCGTCGCTAAGGGCGCGTAGCAAAATAACCTAGTTTTGGGCCTTGCGGTGGCTACCGTCTGTGCTATGGCCGCGGTCATGGAGTCCCTCGTGCGGCGCTACGACGCGATCAAGCCGCATCTGACCGAGCGTCAGCGTCGGATCTGGCTGGGTAGCGAGGCCCGGGAGCTGGGGTCGGGTGGAGTCGGGATCGTCGCGGACGCGGTAGCGGTCTCACCCGACACGGTGCGACGTGGCCGCACCGAACTCGACGATCCGCAACCTCTGCCGGTGGGCCGCTCCCGCGGTCGGGGCGGTGGGCGCAAACGTGCCGAGGAACACGACCCGGGCCTGCCCGCGGCATTGGACAAGCTGGTCGACCCCGACTCGCGCGGGGACCCGATGACCCCGTTGCGCTGGACGTCGAAGTCGTTGCGGGGCCTGTCCGAGCAGTTGCGCAGCCAGGGACACCAGGTCTCCGCGACACTGGTGGGGCGGCTGCTGCACGAGGCCGGCTACAGCCTGCAAGCCAACTCCAAGACCCTGGAAGGCGCCCAGCACCCCGACCGCGATGCCCAGTTCCGCCACATCCACGACACCGTCGCCGCGGCCCTGGCCGCCGGGATGCCGGTGCTCAGCGTGGACTGCAAGAAGAAAGAACTCGTCGGCCAGTACAAGAACAACGGCCGTGACTACCGACCCGCCGGCGACCCGGAGAAGGTCGATGTCCACGACTTCATCGGCGAGGCCGGCAAGGCGATCCCCTACGGCGTCTACGACCTGGGCGCCAACACCGGATGGGTGTCGGTGGGTACCGACCACGAGACCGCCGCGTTCGCGGTGAACACCCTGCGGAGCTGGTGGACAACCCGCGGCCGGCACGCCTACCCCGACACCGACCGGCTGTTGATCACCGCGGACAGCGGTGGCGCCAACGGCAACCGACGACGCACCTGGAAGACCGAACTGGCCGCATTCGCCGCCGAGACCGGCCTGGCCATCAGCGTCTGCCACCTACCTCCGGGCACCAGCAAGTGGAACAAGATCGAACACAGGTTGTTCTCCCAGATCACCATGAACTGGCGCGGCAGACCCCTGACCAGCCACGAAACCATCCTGCAGCTGATCGGGGCGACCACCACCGCCACCGGTCTGACCGTGACCGCCACCCTCGACACCGGTAGTTACCCGATCGGAATCAAGATCAGCAATCGCGAGATGGCAGCCCTCCCGATCACCCGAGACGAGTTCCACGGCGACTGGAACTACACCCTGCACCCCACCCACGACACACCCGAACCGGCCTGACTTGATTCAACGTAAGCCCTTAGTGGTCGACTTCCGAATTACACTGGTGTAAGTTAGGCCGTGATCTCGGCGTGGGGAAGCGCCGAGCCTCCGTTGCTGTCGTGCTCGTCGGAGGCTGGTGTGACTCGCCGTTCCCCGTATGTGATCGAGTTGTCGGCGCAGGACCGGGCGGTGCTGGAACAGCGGGCGCGCGCTTACACCGCTGCGCACCATGAGGTGGTCCGGGCCAAGATCGTGCTGATGGCCGCGGACGGGTGGGAAAACACGGTGATCGCGGCCCGGCTCGACATCCGCCCGCAGGTCGTGTCGCTGTGGCGCAAGCGGTTCTACCAGGAGGGCTTGGACGGGCTGAAGGATCGCCCGCGGACCGGTCGGCCGCGGGTCTTTCCCCCCTCTGGCCGTGGTTCAGGTCAAGGCGCTGGCCTGTGAGCTGCCCGCCGAGTCGGGGGTACCGCTGTCGCGGTGGAGCGCCCCGGAGCTGGTGGTCGAGGCCGTCGCCCGCGGCGTGGTGGAGTCGATCTCGGCGTCCACGGTGCGCCGCTGGCTGGCCGGCGATGTGCTCAAGCCTTGGCAGTACCGGACCTGGATCTACCCGCGCGATCCCGACTTCGCCACCAAGGCGGCCCGGGCGCTGGACCTCTACGCCGGGGTCTGGGACGGCGAACCGTTGACAGACCACGACTTCGTGATCTGCGCCGATGAAAAGACCTCGATCCAGGCCCGGTGTCGCTGCCACCCCACGCTGCCGCCCGGGAAGGCCCGGATGATGCGCGTCGAGCACGAGTACGACCGAACGGGGGCACTGGCCTACCTGGCCGCCTACGACGTGCACCACGCCCGGGTGATCGGACGGCTCGAACCCACGACCGGGATCGAGCCGTTCGGTCGGCTGGCCGCCCAGGTGATGACCGTCGAGCCCTACGCCAGCGCCGATCGGGTGTTCTGGGTGGTCGACAACGGCTCCTCGCACCGCGGGAAGGCCTCGATCGAGCGGATGGCGACGGCCTGGCCGAACGCCCGGCTGGTGCACCTGCCGGTACACGCGTCCTGGTTGGACCAGATCGAGATCTACTTCTCCATCCTGCAGCGCAAAGTGCTGACCCCCAACGACCTGACCGACCTCAACGCCCTCACCGACCGGGTGCTCGCCTTCCAAGATCGCTACAACGCCACCGCCACGGCGTTCGACTGGAGATTCACCCGCACCGACCTTGACCGGCTGCTCACCCGCATCACCGCCCACGAGGCCGCCGCCCCAACCCCGGGCACGAGGCTGGCCGCCTGAACGACACCGACACGTACTTCCGGCGCAGACCACTTAGGTCCAGAGCGTCCTCACCCCCACTGCACGCGGCAGGCGCCGCCGGGTCGCGGGTGCAGTTGACGCCCAGCCAGCCCGATCGCGAGCCGGCTCGACGCACCTCTGCCGACGGGGCTGTGCGATCTCGCCAGCGGGGGCTGTGCGATCGACGGACGGGATCTCGCGCCTCCCGCGTCGCATCGGCGTCACGGGACCGGTCGAGCCCCGAGAGCCACTGCGGTCCGCCGGAGCACCAGGGCGAGGCGTGGACCTGGTCGCTGCGGACCTCGCGCACCCTCGGCACGTCCATCAGGACCGTCCGG
>CAMLJW010000573.1 GCA_946480485.1 uncultured Streptomyces sp.
ATCGCGCAGCGGGAAATCGCGCAGCGAGAGAACGCGCAGCCGGCAGAGCCTGCCGCCGGTCGTTCCGCAGGGCACGCCGCCCCGCGGGCGCGGGCACCCCCTGCGGAGGCACCGTTTTCCCGAGCCCGGCAGCAGCGGTCCCCGCGGCTTGCTCGGCCGCGGTCACGACCGCGCCCTCGGCGGCCCCGTCAGCTTCCGCCGGACTCGGCCGCCCACGCCGCCGCCCGGTCCCACCAGCTCCACCTGCCCCGGTGGCCCCGCCGGGTTCCTCGACCTCTTTCCCCATCGCTGGAACCGGCGGCACCGGCACCTGTGTCCCGTCCCCGGAGTCGGCGGCACGTTTGCGTCGACGTCCGGTGGGCGCGGACACCCCGGTGCTTTTCGAAGACCCGACCTCGCTCTGCAGGAAGGCATCCACCGAAGCTCGCCGAGCCCGCCGCCCGCCACCCTGCGGCGGGGCCTGCTGCTCGGGCAGCGCAACAGCGGAACCAGGCCCACCGCCCACAGACGTACCCAAGGCCGAGCCCGAAGCCGAGGCCGAGCCCGAAGCCGAGTCCGAGCCCGAATCCGAGGCCGAGCCCGAATCCGCAGGCACAGCGACAGCCACACTCGTACCAGGATCCTGATCCTGATCCTGATCCTGATCCTGAGAAGGAGCCGAAACCGCCCCGGCCCCACCGCCGATCGGCACCTCGAGCACAAACGCACTGCCGCTCATCCCCGGCACCTCATGCGTCTGCAGCACTCCACCGTGCGCGCGCACGATCCCTCGCACGATCGGCTCGTGCACCGGGTCTCCCCCGGCGTACGGCCCGCGCACCTCGATCCGTACGACCTCACCGCGCTGGGCTGCCGCCATGACGACCGTGTTGTCCATGTAGCCGCCGGCCGAGACCGGCGCGTTGCCCGTCGAGTCGACGCCCGCGACGTCAGCGACGAGGTGCGCGAGCGCGGTGGCCAGCCGCTGCGGGTCCACCTCGGCCTCGATGGGCGGCGCATGCACGGCGAACTGCACCCGTCCGGGCCCGATCAGCTCGACGGCCCCGTCGACACCGGCCGCGACGACCGCGTCGAGCATGACCTTCGTACGGATGACGTCGTCGGCCCCGGCATCGAGCCGCTGGTAGCCGAGCACGTTGTCGATGAGCGTGGTGATCCGCGAGTAGCCGGCCACGAGATGGTGCAGGACCTGGTTGGCCTCGGGCCACAGCTGTCCGGCGTCGTCGGCGGCAAGGGCGGACAGGTCGCCGCGCAGCTGGTCGAGGGGGCCGCGCAGGGACTGCCCGAGTACGGAGAGCAGCTGCTCGTGCCGCGCGGCCAGCGCCTCGTACCGGTCCTTCTCCCGCTCCGCGAGCGCCGCGTACCGGTCTTCACCCGCGGCCAGTTCCTCCTCGTGCGCCTCGCGCAGCTCGGAGAGCTCCTTACCGTGCTCCTCGCGGAGCGAAGTCAGCTCCCCGGAGTGCTCTGCGGCGGTCCGCGCGAGTTCCTCCTGATGGCGCCGGTCCGCCGTGTCCCTCTCCTCGGTGAGCGCGTCGTACGGCCGCCGGTCGGTGAAGGTCATCACGGCGCCGACGAGCTGATCCCCGTCCCGTACGGGCGCGGTCGTCAGGTCGACGGGCACCTTGTCGCCGCTCTTGGACCACAGGACCTGCCCGCGCACCCGGTGCTTGCGCCCCGAGCGCAGGGTGTCGGCGAGCGGCGAATCCTCGTACGGGAAGGGCTCGCCGTCGGCACGCGAGTGCAGCATCAGCGGATGCAGTTGCCGGCCGCCCAGATCACTGGCCCGGAAGCCCAGTATCTGCGCGGCGGCCGGGTTGACGAGGACGACCCGTCCCTCCGTGTCGGTCCCGACCACACCCTCCGAGGCGGCCCGCAGGATCATTTCCGTCTGCCGCTGCGAGCGCGCCAGTTCGGCCTCGGTGTGGACGGTGCCCGAGAGGTCGCGTACGACGAGCATGAGCAACTCGTCGCCGGTGTAGCCGTAGCCGTCGTAGGCCTGCTGGCCGTTCTCCAGGTTGGCGCTCGTGACCTCGACCGGGAACTCGCTGCCGTCGGTGCGCCGGGCCATCATCCGCCGCGGTTTGGTCCGCCCGCGCGGGTCGATGCTCTCGGGTCGGCGCATGGACCCGGGAATCAGCCGGGAGTCGAACTCGGGCAGCAGATCGAGCAGTCCGCGCCCCACGAGAGCCGTGCCCGGGGCCTCGAACGCCTCCAGGGCGATGGTGTTGGCGTTGACGACCGTACCGTTGGCGTTGACCAGCACCAACGCGTCAGGAAGTGCGTCGAGTATGGCAGCGAGGCGAGCAGCGCCTCGGGACGGCCTGCTGCTCACGAGACGCTTCCTCCCTGTTACCGCACCTTGCCAACCGCGGATGCCGTCTTGCCAACCGGTCCGCGACGTGTCACGCGAGGGAGTCTACGGCCAGAGGTTCCGCTCGCACGCCGGATGAGAGGGAGGTCGCACGCAGAAGACAGACAGAGAAGGCGCAGAAGAGACGCAGAACCTGTGACCTCCCTCCTGCCCCCGCCCGCAAGCGAGGCGTACGCGGCCCGGGTACGGGGCGTACGCAATCCGGACGCCGCCCACGCACCGTGCCCCTCGCGCCGCTCGGCACCGTCACGCTGCCTGTTCCCGCGACGTCGCGCCGCGGTCAGTCCTTTGCCCTCCACCCTTTCCGCCTAGTACCGTAGGGGGCGATTGGTGACACCCCGCTCGGCTGTGTCATCATCTGGACGCACCACTCGCGCTCGCGCGGGCGGCTGTGCTGGAGGCGTCGCCTAGTCCGGTCTATGGCGCCGCACTGCTAATGCGGTTTGGGCCTTAAAGCCCATCGAGGGTTCAAATCCCTCCGCCTCCGCCTGATGAGGGTCCCGAAGTCTCGGTCGTGACGACCGGGGCTTCGGCCGTTCCCAGGGCACTTTCTCGGCGAGCTGCCCCTCGACGTTTCCTGGTCGTTTTCCCAGGTCAGGCGGGGTTTGGTAAACGGATTTCGTCTCACGCCGACAGTCATGTAATGTTGTTCCCGCAACGCCGACCGGGCCGAAAAGTCCGCCAGGAAGAGCCAACACAACAGAACACGAAGGCACTCGTAGCTTAACGGATAGAGCATCTGACTACGGATCAGAAGGTTGCAGGTTCGAATCCTGCCGAGTGCACA
>CAMLJW010000574.1 GCA_946480485.1 uncultured Streptomyces sp.
TGATGATGACGAGGGCCCTGGTGCGGTCGGTGATCTTCGACGCCATGTCGTCCAGATCCGGGTACCAGTCGGACTGTTCGTCGCAGAGGTAGTGCACCGCCTTGCCGCCCGCGAGCGTTGTCACCGCCGTCCAGAGCGGGAAGTCCGGGGCGGGGATGAGGATTTCGTCGCCGTCCTCGACGAGCGCCTGCACCGACATCGACACGAGTTCGGAGACGCCGTTGCCGAGGAAGACGTCGTCCACGCCGACCTCCAGGCCCGCGTCCTGGTAGCGCTGGGCCACGGCGCGGCGGGCCGGGAGGATGCCGCGCGAGTCGGTGTAGCCGTGCGCCAGGGGCAGCATCCGGATCATGTCCTGGAGGATCTCCTCCGGTGCCTCGAAGCCGAAGAGCGCGGGGTTCCCGGTGTTCAGCCGCAGCACGCTGTGGCCCGCCTCCTCCAGGGCGTTCGCATGCTCGATGACCGGACCCCGGATCTCGTAACAGACCTCGCTGAGCTTGCTCGACTGCCGGAACTCCATGCGGTGCGCACCTCCAGGTTGGTGTGTTGCTTGGTTTTACCAAGTAGTCGCTTGGAAAGTCCAACAACATGTCTAGACTGCGTCGTATGTCACCTCGCCGAAGCTACGACCAGTACTGTTCCGCTGCCCGGGCCCTCGATGCCGTCGGTGACCGCTGGACCCTCCTGATCGTGCGGGAGCTGCTCGCCGGTCCGCGCCGCTACACCGACCTGCACGCGGACCTGCCGGGCGTGAGCACGGACGTCCTCGCCTCCCGGCTCAAGGACATGGAGCGGGACGGACTGACGAGCCGACGCCGGCTGGCTCCGCCCGGTGCGGCCTACGTGTACGAACTCACCGTCCGAGGGCGGCAGTTGCTGCCCGTCCTGCAGGCGCTGGGTGAGTGGGGCGCGCCCCTGCTGGAGAGTCGGCGGCCAACCGACGCGGTGCGCGCGCACTGGTTCGCGCTGCCGTTGCTGCGCTCCCTGGCGGAGCTCGGCGACGGTGTCGTCCACGTACGCCTGGACGAAGGGGAGTTCTATGTACGGCTCGGCGTCAACACCTCCGAGGAAGCCGAAGGCGGCGGGTCCGTCTACGGCGAGGGTGCCGCCCCCGAGGAACCCGGTGCCCGGCTCGCTCTCGAAGCCGTGACGTGCGCGGCGCTCGCCCGGGGAGAGCTGGCGCTGCGGGACGCGATACGGGAGGGACGTGTCGAAGTGGTGGGGGACGGGCCGCTCGCCAAGGAACTGCGGGACATCTGACGGAGTTCACCCCGTCAGAGGACTGGGGACCCGCGCCCAGATGTCGCCCGGCCTCTTTGGGGAGAGCCGCATCAGTGTCAGCGCCTTCGTGGGCAGCGGTCCGTCCAGCAGAACCGCCAGGTCAGGGGTGCGCGGCAGGTCTGGTACGGCGGTGGCGAGAGCCTCGCCGAGGGCCGCGCTGGAACCGGCGGTCGCCCCCAGCGCGCCCGTCACGAGCGAGCCGAACAGCTTGCGGCGCAGGGTGGTTTCGTCATCCGTCACCAGTCGGCCGGACAGGTCCGGCGCCGGGATGCCGTGGCGGGCGAGGCGGGCCGGGCTGATGCGGATGTCGGCAAGGTCGCGGTAGACCAGACGCGTCGGGGCGCCCGACGGGGAGAGCATCACGAGCAGGTTCTGGCCGTGGGCCTCCAGGGCCACGCCCAGGTCGAGCAGTCGCAGACACACCGTCAGGGCGAGCCGCGTGAACTCGGCCATCCAGGACGGGGACCGGGGCAGCTCGGTCGTGGCGAGCGCGGCGACCGGCACGACCCGCTCGCCCTCGGCCGCGTACGTCTGTGGCGCCTCGCGCACCACGGCCGCGAGATCAGGCGTGTGGGCGGTGACCGCTCCCAGGGTGCGCGTGATGTGCAGGAGACCGTCCAGGCGGGCGGTGACGGAGTCCAGGAACGCCGACACCGTCGCCGCCGTCGCGATCGAGTACACCGAGATGTCCCGCAGCGCCGACGTCAGCCGGGTGCTGAGCGCGGTCTTGATGTGCGGGCCGCCGGGCGTGGCCTCGGCGAGCGTGCGCAGGGACATGAGGGGGTGGGCGGTGATACCCGCGCCGCCCACCAGCTCCTCGTCCTTGAACACGTGCCGGGCCTGCCACGGATGGGCCGGGACCAGCACCCGGCCCGCCTCCCGGTACGGCCACTCGCCCGACACGAGACAGGCCTCCCCCGGTACGGCGACCAGGCCCAGTTCGACCACCGGCCGGTGCTCGGGCCCGTACGCCAACTGCTCGGCCACCGAGAAGCCCGGCCGGGACCGGCAGTTGGGGTGGAACGGATGCCCGTCGACGATCCGCTGCTCCCACTCCCAGGTGGTGCGAGGGGGCTCGGGGGGCGGCTGGTTGGCGCGGGACAGGGCCAATGAGGCGACGCTGTCGGCGAGTTCGGCGGCGAAGGCGTCACCGTACGGGAAGGAGAGGGCGGCCATGAGCGCCGCCGGGTGGTCGTACGCCGAGCCGTCCAGCTCAACCTGCGGCACGGAGGCGGCGGTCGCGTACGCATCCGAGTGCGGGCCGTGCAGCCGGCGGCCGTCGGTCAGCCGCAGCGTCAGACCGCCGCGCCCCGGCTCGCGGCACGTGATCCAGGGCAGCGGCTCATGGGCGAGACCACGCCACAGCCGGGACAGCACGGCCGCCCGGGCGCCGGGGAGCTCGGCGGCGTACCGCGACAGCAGGGCAGGGCGTACGGTGCGCAGCTCGTCGGCGATCGAGGACTCGGCCTCGGCCGGGGTGCGGGGACGGTGCACGATGCGGCTCCTCGGGTGCGTGCGGGGCTCGGAGGAAGACGTCGCGGCCGGGTGCGACGCCGGAGATACTGATCGTCAAGTGCACCGTACGGAACGAATGGATCACGTGGACTGCATGCCCCCGAGCGATGACGTCGGAGAGGCCGCCGACGTGTACGCGGCCGCGCCGCTGCTCAATTGTCTGCTGCGGGAGGTGGCCGAGCCCGTGACAGGGGCGGGCGAGCGGCGCGTGTACCGGCTGCCGTCCGGGGGACGGCTCCTGCGGGTACGCGGCGGACGCCGGCCCGCCGCGCCGGAGGTGTACGCGGCCGGGGCCTGGCACCGCCTCGGCCACGCGGAGCTGGTCAAGCTCACGGCCGAGGA
>CAMLJW010000575.1 GCA_946480485.1 uncultured Streptomyces sp.
CTGGGAGAGGGAGAGGGAAAGGGTGTGGGGATGGCGGCGGCCGGGCTGGGGGCCATGGTGCAGGCGGGGGCGGGGGGCGGCATGGGTGTCGTGGTGGATGTCGGGCTGGGAGCGGGGGACATCATCCGATGGCCTGCCTTGTGGGGAGTACGTCGATGGCCTCGGCCACGCTGAAGGAGGGCGGCAGCGGTTCGCCCGCGACGTACAGCTTCTCGGCGACCGGGCGGGGCAGCGGGAGGTGTTCGAAGTGGCCGTGGACGACGCCGTCGGCACCGACGGGGCGGGGGACGAAGCGGGAGACGGGGACGACGCGGAACTGTTCACGGCCGTGTGAGACGAGCAGGGCGACCTCCGCGATCCTGCGGGAACCGTCGCCATGGCGGACAAGCTGGACCACCACGTCCACCGCGGAGTTGATCTGGTCTTTCAGTGCCTCGAAGGGGATCTGGACCTCGGACATCGAGCCGAGGGTCTGCAGACGCATCAGGGCGTCCTCGGCCGAGTTCGCGTGCACGGTGGCGAGTGAGCCGTCGTGACCGGTGGACATGGCTTGGAGCATGTCGAGGGTCTCGCCCCCTCGTACCTCGCCGACGATAATGCGGTCGGGGCGCATGCGCAGTGAGTTGCGGACAAGGTGGCGGATGGTGATCTGGCCCTTGCCCTCCACGTTCGGGGGGCGGGATTCGAGGCGGATCACGTGGTCCTGCTGAAGCTGGAGTTCGGCGGAGTCCTCGATGGTGATGATGCGCTCCTGGGACGGGATGAGTCCGGAGAGCGCGTTGAGTAGCGTGGTCTTGCCCGTGCCGGTACCGCCGCTGACGATGACGTTGAAGCGGGCCCGGACGAACGCCGCGAGCAGCATGAGCATCTGCTCGTCCAGCGACCCCAGGCCGATCAGCTCCGGCAGGGTGTACGCGCGGGGGAAGCGGCGGATCGTGAGGGTTGGGCCGGTGAGAGCGAGCGGGGGGATGATGACGTTGACGCGTTCACCGGTGGGCAGGCGGGCGTCGACCATGGGGTTCGACTCGTCGACGCGCCGGTTCACCGTGGACACGATGCGCTCGATGGTCTGCATCAGCTGCTCGTTGGAGGCGAACCGCAAGGGCACCTGTTCCACCCGCCCGGCCCGCTCCACGAAGACGGAGTCGGGTCCGTTGACCATGATCTCGGTGATGGACGCGTCGGCGAGGAGCGGTTCGAGCACGCCGAGCCCAAGGGCCTCGTCGACGACGCGCCGGATGAGCTGCGAGCGTTCAAAGGAGGAGAGGACGGGCCCCTCCCGGCTGATGATGTGCCCGAGCACGCGCTCCAGCCGTACGCGCCGCTCGGCCGCCACGAGGCTCGACATCTCGGCCAGGTCGATCTCTTCGAGCAGCTTGGCACGGTAGACGGCGACGAGGTGCCCGTCCTCGCGTGCGGCTCCGCCCTCTTCGGGGGCGGCGATACGGGCCCTGAGGCTCATTTCCTGACTCCCTTCGGCTGGGCGGGGCTTCAGTCGTCATTGGGCATGGTCGCGTGGCGGACGACTTTCCAGTCGAACTCCACGAACGGAATGAGCACAGGCACGTCCACGGTCACGGTAGCGGTGGTGGTGTCGCCGCCTCCCTTGGATGCGGATACGTCCGCGTCGAGCCAGTCGCTCATCGCGGCCACCCCCGCCGCCTCCCCCGCCCCGTCCTGCGACGCGACCCTCGCCGCCGCCCGCGCCCCGGACCCGGCCTGATTGACCGCGTATCCGACGAGCCCGAGCTGGATGGCGGCCATCCCGATGACGAGGAGGACGGGCATAAACCCGGCGAACTCGAGTATGGAGACCCCGCGATCGCCGCAGCACCGCGTCCTGCGCGCCTCGGCACGCCTCGGCTCCGCCGAGGGCGCGGTCAAAGCGGCGTCTGTCCTGTCGGCTGAGGCGCGGGGCTCAAGCTGAGGTCCCTGCCTCGGACGCCGTTGCGAAGTCGCCCACGGCGCGGCCCTCCGCTGCCAGCCCCCGGGCGGGGCGGCCCACCGTTGCCGGGCCGCCGACAGGACGGCCCTCCACGCCCAGGTCCCCGACGGGGCGGCGGCACGCGATGGACGTCCACGGGGGGTCATTTCACGTCGCCTTCCGCTGCCGCGCCCGCTGCTGCCTCAACCCGCCAGCCGGTGTCGAAGCCCGGGAAGAACAGGGGGACTTGGGCGGTGACGTCGGCCTTCCAGACGTCGCCCGCCTGCCGGCAGCTGATGACCGCGTCCCGCCAGGAGGACGGTAGGTGTTCCTTGCCCGCGTCGGCGCAGGCAGCACCCGCGCCGGTGCCGGAGGCGGCGGCCGCCGTGGCCGCCCGGGCCGCCTCGTCCGCCGCGTTGCCCGCCAGGGCGTATGTGTAGCCGTACAGGACGCACTGCCACAGGATCGCCATGACGACCAGGAGCAGCGGGAACATGCCGGCGAATTCGAGGGTGACCGCGCCGTGGTCGCCGCCGGCCTTGCGGCGGAGGCTGAGGGCGCCTCGGTCCGAGGACGACTTGCGGCGCCTGCCGCCACCGGTCTCCTGCGCGACGACCAGGCCCAGTTCCCCGGCCAGGCCACACAACGCCTGCTTGACCGTCGAGCGGGTGTCCAGGTCCTGGAGGCGGCCCGCGTCGACGACGGACTGGAGTTCCTTGAAGGAGGCGGGGACCGCCGAGCGGGCGACCTTCGTGCCGGTGACCCGTTCGACGAGGGACGGCTGGATCTCCGTGCCGCGGGTGAAGCGGTTGACGACGGTCAGGGTCTCCTCGGCCTTGCGGATCTGAAGGCGGTCCCACATGCGGACCATGCGTTTGGCGGCGCGGACGGCGACGACGTCGGGGGTGACGAGGAGGAGGGCCTGGTCGGCGAGTTCCACGGCGACCGCGGTGGCCGAGTTCATCTGGGCACCGCAGTCGACCACCACGACCTCGTAGCGGGAGCGCAGGGCCCCCAGGATCTGGCGGGCCGCCCGGTCGGTGACCTCCTCACCGCGCTCGCCCTCGGCGGGGGCCAGCAGCAGGCCGAGCCCGCTGTCGTGGGTGTAGACCGCGTCCTGGAGGACGCGCGGGTTGATGTCGCTGATCCCGGCGAGGTCCGCCACGGAGCGGCGGAACTGCACGTCCAGGTATGACGCCACGTCCCC
>CAMLJW010000576.1 GCA_946480485.1 uncultured Streptomyces sp.
TTCACTCTGTCGGCACAGCGTCGAAGATGGACACCACGTCTCCATGCCTGCACCCACGACGACCACCCTCGCCGTCTGGATCTCTCGGGGTGGGTAGCCTGATCGGCGCAGGGCTACTGCCTGGAGCTCTACGGCCCGGTCACGGCTATGGGTGGGGACGGAAATCGGAATGCGGAAAAGACGGTCGGCTCGGATTCGAATCGGTCTGCCGTCCGGCACTGTTCACCTGAGCAGCGCCACCGCAACCAGCACGAGTACCGCCGCGAGGGCTATGGCGACCCCCACCCTCCAGGGACGCAGAGGGCGCCGCCGGAGCGACCTGTCGGCGTCGGCGAGCACCGCCCGGCTGGGGGCCCTTCCGGGGTCCACGGGGGAGTCGTTCACCCTCGACGGCGTGATGACCGGATCTTGGCGATCCGTCCACCTCCACTCGCCGCTCGGCATCAGGACGCCACGTCGCAGGCCTCCGGTCCCGTCGCGGCGCCATCGCGTTCCCGCGGCATCGGTGAAGAAGACGGTGACGTGCTGCAGAACCATGTCCGCCGGAACACCGCTCTCCGCCGGAGCCAGCGGAAACGACCCCGTAACACCCGAGTTGAGTGATCCCGGCACATCGGCCACCGTCGCGCCGCGGTATGCGGCACTCAGGTCTGTGATGGGGTGATTACTGGGATTGAGGATCTCTATACCGCTCCGTCATGCCTCATTGCCTCGCGGGAGATCAGTACCAAGCGGCAGGGATGACGGTGCCTTCGAGGGCTCCCTCGCACGCCTGCTCGAAGTGCTCAACTCGCTTGATATAGAGTTGAGATGGGCATCCGGAAGGGATATCGACGCTGCCCGCATCCGACGGGCTATCGTGGACGACATGCCTGTCCCGGAACTCATTCGTATCGTCTCCCGAGACTCGCCCATGGCCCTGGCCCAGGTGGAGCGCGTCCGCACCGAGTTGGCAGTGCTGTATCCCCACATCCGCACCACGGTTGTCCCGGTGAAGACCACCGGCGACAAGTGGATGGGGGACCTGGCCCAGGTGGAGGGCAAGGGCGCGTTCACCAAGGAGGTCGACGCCGCCCTGCTCGCGGGCGACGCCGACCTCGCGGTGCACTGCGTCAAGGACATCCCCGGCGACCGGCCGCTCCCGGCCGGTACGGTGTTCGCCGCGTTCCTCAAGCGGGACGACATCCGTGATGCCTTCATCCACCCCGGCGGCCTCACCATCGATGCCCTCCCGCCCGGCACCCGGATCGGCACCTCCTCGGTACGCCGTGTCGCTCAACTCGCCGCCGCGTACCCGCACCTCGAGTGTGTACCGTTCCGCGGCAACGCCAACCGGCGCCTGGAGAAACTCGCCGCCGGCGAGGCGGACGCGCTGCTGCTCGCGGTCGCCGGCCTCGAACGCATCGGCCGCCAGGACCTGATCACCCAAGTGCTGGAGCCCGACACCATGATGCCGCCGATCGGCGCCGGCATCCTCGTCCTGCAGTGCCGCGAGGGCGACACCGACCTGATCGACGTCATCAGCGACCTCGGCGACCCGGGCACCCACCGCGAAGCCACCGCCGAGCGCATGTTTCTCCACGTCCTGCAGGGCCACTGCAACTCACCCATCGCCGGATACGCCCGCACCGCGCCCGACGGCGAACTTTCCCTGCAGGCCAGCGTGTTCACCCTGGACGGCAAAACCGTCCTCGCCGCCCAGGAGCGGGCGGGCCGCCTCGACCCGTCGACCCTCGGCATGTCCGTCGCCGTCACGCTGCTCCGCCAAGGCGCCCGCGACCTGATCGACGACATCCCGCACTGACCGCGCGCTTCCGCGCAGGTGCTGGTGGTCAGTCCGTCGCGTGCGTACGGACATCTCCCGGGGCCGCCCGGGCCGGGAGCTGACGGTCAGGCGCCGCTCGCCCTGAGCATGTCCTTACGTTCGACGAGCTTCACGCGGGCGCGGCCCAGGGGCTCGCCCAGCGCCTTCTCCGCGGCGTCCAGTCGGTACCAGCCCTCCCACGTCGTGAAGCGGACGTTCCGTTCGGCGAGGAACGCGTCCACGGCGTCCGGGGCGGGCGAAGCGGGTACGTGCAGGCGGCCGTTCGCGTGGTCGTCCAGCAGGTTGGCGACCGTCTCGTTGGCGTCGCCCTTGGTGTGGCCGATCAGGCCCACGGGGCCACGCCGGATCCAGCCTGTCACATACGTCGACCGCAGGTGTGCGCCGGTCTCTTCGATCACCCGGCCGCCCTGGTCCGGCACCGTGCCCGACTCGACGTCCCAGGGCAGCTTGGGCAGCTTGTCGGACAGGTAACCCACGGCCCGGTAGACGGCGGTGACGTCCCATTCCTTGAACGTGCCGGTGCCCTTGGCGTTGCCGGTGCCATCGAGGGCGGTTCGCTCGGTGCGCAGCCCGACGACTCTGCCGTCCTCGCCGAGGATCTCGGCCGGCGACTCGAAGAAGTGCAGGAACAGTTTGTGCGGACGGTCGCCGACATCGCGGATCGCCCACTTCTCCAGAGTCTTGGCGACCATGTCGACCTGCTTGTTGCCGCGTCGGGTCGCGATCGAAGCGCCGTCGTAGTCGATGTCCTCGGGGTCGACGATGACTTCGATGGTGGGGGAGTGGTCCAGCTCCCGCAGCTCCATCGGGCTGAACTTCGCCTGCGCCGGTCCGCGGCGGCCGAAGACATGGACCTCGAGAGCCTTGTTGGCCTTGAGGCCGTCGTAGACGTTCGGCGGGATCTCGGTCGGCAGCAGTTCGTCGGCCGTCTTGGCCAGGAGACGCGCCACGTCGAGGGCGACATTGCCGACGCCGAGGACGGCGACCTTCTCCGCCTCGAGGGGCCAGATCCGCGGAACGTCCGGGTGGCCGTCGTACCAGGAGACGAAATCCGCCGCGCCGTAGGAGCCGTCGAGGTGGATGCCGGGCAGGTCGAGTGCCCGGTCGGCCGTCGCCCCGGTGGAGAAGATCACCGCGTCGTAGAAGGCCCGCAGGTCGTCCAGGTTGATGTCGCGGGGGTAGTCGACGTTGCCGAAGAGGCGGATCTGCGGCTTGTCCAGCACCTGGTGGAGGGCCGTGATGATGCCCTTGATGCGTGAGTGGTCGGGTGCCACGCCGTAGCGGATCAGGCCGAACGGGGCGGGC
>CAMLJW010000577.1 GCA_946480485.1 uncultured Streptomyces sp.
ACCCGCACGTCGGTGATCACGACCATGAAGACACCGATCACGGCACACCCGACGACGTTGACCCAGAACGTGGTCCACGGGAAGGCGCCCGTCGGCGGGGGCCAGATCAGCGAGGCCCCGTACCGGGCCGCCGCGCCGAGCGCGCCACCGGCCGCGACCACCGCCACAACCGGCCCCTGCCCACGCCACACGGAGGGCCGCCGGAGGGGCGGGCAGAGTTCCGCGGAACCGTCCACCTTCTCGGAGTGGGGGACTGACATGAACGTACATCTCCTGGTCCGGGCAGGAGATCAGGATAGCCCTTGGGACATCAGGCCGGATTCACGAGCTCTCACCCGCCCGCCGCCCCGCGCATGCGCGTCTCGGTGACGGCCGGGGTACCCACGTACCATCTTGCCCCGCGGGCGGTGCGTTCCGTCCGCGGGGAACGCTTCTCGCGAACCCTTCGATCGCACGCTCATGTGCGGCTGAACGGCCGGTACCTGACCGGTAGACTGGGTGGCCGCGAAGGGGAGTAGTTCTGCGAACCGGTCGTCGACACACTGGAGCCCACGGGTTCCCGGTGGCCGGGCCCGTGTGACCGCACGGGTGGGCGAGACCTTCGGCCAGGCATTGATGTGCTCGCACGCCGTGGAGCGCACCCGTCATGTCGGGCCGATCGGTTCTCCCGTCGCCCCAGCCAAGGGCGCTTCGCGAAGATCCGGAGGCCCGGCCCGTACAGAAATCCACCCGGATGTCTCTCGACCCTCTGGCGTTTCTCGACCCACTGACGATCATCACTGCCTTCGGGCTGATCTTCCTCGCCGAACTGCCCGACAAGACGATGTTCGCGTCGCTGGCCCTGGGCGCCCGCATGCGACCGTTGTACGTGTGGTTCGGCACATCGACCGCCTTCGCCGTGCATGTCGCGATCGCTGTCGGCGCCGGCGGCCTGATCGGCCTGCTCCCCGAGTGGACCGTCGAGACCGTCTCGGCCACCCTCTTCGCGTTCGGCGCCCTCATGCTGCTGCGCGGTGGAGGGGGCGACGGCGAGGAGGACGCCGGCGGCCGGACCGTCACCGGGTTCTGGCCTGTCTGCACGACGGCCTTCATGGCCGTCTTCATCAGCGAGTGGGGCGACCTGACGCAGATCGCGACCGCCAATCTCGCGGCCACGAAAGGGATCGCCTCCGTGGCCATCGGCTCCACGGCCGCCCTCATGTCGGTCTCCGCGCTCGCCCTGCTGGCGGGCCGTTTCATAGCCAAACGCGTACCACTCAGGACCGTCCGGCGGGTCGGCGCACTGTTCATGCTCGGGCTGGCCGTCCGGTCGGCCGTCGAGATCTTCACCGGCTGACCTGTCGCCCGGTCACTTCCGGAGCAACCCGTCAGGTGTGCAGAGGCCGACTTCGGCCGACCGGCCATAGCGTGGGACCACCGGCGAAACCGAACCGGTGCGATCACCCCCTGGAGGAGTCCGCCATGCCCGAAGGCCTCGAAACGATCACCTATCCCGTCAAGGACCTCGCCCGGGCCAAAGCGTTGTTCGGCGCCCTCCTGGGCGTGGAGCCGTACGTGGACGAGGCGTACTACGTCGGCTTCCGGGCCGGCGGGCCGGAGGTGGGACTCGACCCCCACGGCCACGCCAAGGGCCTGACAGGGCCCGTTCCCTACTGGCGCGTCACCGACATCAGGACAAGCCTGGCGGGCCTCCTGGGCGCGGGTGCGAAAGTGCTCCAGGACGTCCAGGACGTCGGCGGCGGCAAGCTGATCGCTTCCGTGAAGGACACGGACGGCAATCTCGTGGGCCTCGTGCAGGCACCCTGATCGCATAGATGAACCTGAACTGGTCTCACAGTCAACAAGGCGGCGGGCACGGGAACCAGCACCTCACCGCCGGCCGGCGCGTCCAGGGCCGCGTCGTCCTCGGCGTCCTCGGCGTCCTCGGCGTCCTCGGCCAGCGCACTCAGTGCGCACTCGACCTCCGACGTGACACTGAGGTTCGAGGGAAACTCTGTGGCACATCCCGACGTAGTGTTGTTTTCAGGCCACCCGGGACACGGTCCAGCCCGGGCGCGGTGGCTCGCGCACCCGCCCGGGCCGTGGCATTCCCTGCCCCAAGCATCACGGACCGCTCACGGCATGAGGGGTATCTCCTTCGAAGGCAGCCCGAGCCGGTCGCAGCCGACCCGCCGCATGAGCGGCTCCGCCATGCTTGCGCCGACATGGGTCCAGTAGGTGGCCGCGTCCCGGAAATAGCGCTGCATCCGCTCCCCGTCGCGGGCGTAGCGGGAGCCGGCCGTACGGAAGAGGGTGCTCTGCATCGCGTCCCAGGCCATGCGGCCGGCATTGAGGAAGACGATCGCGAGGCGGTTGTCCTCGGCGGCGGTGAAGGGGGCCTCGCCCGTCACATTGCGACGGCAGGTCTCCATGTAGTCCTCGGCGTTGCGCTGGAGCGCGGCCTGTGCCGTGTGGATGGCACCGAGCGCCTCGCCCAAGTGGCGCTGGTAGTCGTGGAGGTCGGCCCGGGTGCGGTCGGGTTCGAGGGTCAGCGGGCGGTCGGCGACGATCCGGGCGTACTCGTCGGCGGCGGCGTAGGCGGTGCCGATCATGATGGCGGCCAGTTCCCCGTGGAAGAAGCTGAGCGCGCGCCCCGCGTACAGGCCGTTGCCGTGCAGCCTCGAACCAGGGGTGCCGCCCTCCACCGGCAGGTCCAGCAGGCTCACCTCGCGGGTGAAGTAGGTGGGGATGCGGGCCTGTTCCATCCGGATGCTGTTGGAGCCGCTGCCGCGCAGGCCGAGGACGCCGTGCCAGTCGTCGAGCAGCGTCCAGCCGTCGCGCGGTGCGATGAACAGCACCGTCGGTCCGGGCGGATCACCCGGCTTCTCGGGGGCGCGCAGGGTCTGGCCGACGTAGTGCGTGGAGTACGGGGAGCCCGACGAGTACGGCCAGGTGCCGTCGAGGATCACATGACTGTCGCCGTCCGGCTGTGCCACACCGACCGGTGCGGCGGTGGACGCGGCGCGGAAGTCCCCGTCGTCACCGAAGACCTCGTCCTGTGCCTTCTCCTCGAACAAGGAGGCGACCTGGAGGACATGGGCGGCGGTGAGCGAGAAGCTCTTGCCGGCG
>CAMLJW010000578.1 GCA_946480485.1 uncultured Streptomyces sp.
ACCTGCTGTGGATGGTGGCCGCGCTCCTCGTCCTCTGCGGGGGTGTGGCCCTGTCGCTGCTCCTGATCCACCGGGAGGCGGACGCGCGCGCGGAAGTCGCCCGTGAGGCGGACCTGCGGGGGACAGCGGTGTCGACGCTCGCTGGGGATGTGCGGGCGCTACGTGCACAGGTTGAGGCGAGGGGTGAGACGCCGGTTGCGCCGGATCCGACACGGGCGGTGGAGGATCTCCCGGATCGGGTAGAGGTGCCGGTGCCGATCCCCGGCCCGCGTGGCCCCAAGGGCGAGCCAGGATCCCCAGGCCGGGCCGGACCATCCGGATCGCCTGGAGAGGCTGGCACCGACGGGTCCGATGGTGTCGGCAAGACCGGCGCTCCGGGCGCTGACGGAGAGGCCGGACCACCAGGACCACAGGGCGAACCCGGACCCGCCGGCCCGGCTGGACCGCAGGGGGAGCAGGGACCGTCGGGCAAGGATGGCGCAGACGGCCGCGATGGGCAGACCTGCCCGGACGGCTACAGTTTGCAGGCCCCGTCGTGGGATCCGGATGCGCTGGTGTGCCGACGGGAAGGGGCCCCGGCTCCAGAACCGGCTGGCGGACGGGGTTCGCAGGCCTCGGCCGCGTTGGATCCGCAGCGCCGCATGTACGCGTGAGGAGGACGTCATGGACGTCGATGACACTGAGCCCTCGCGGCCCCGGCCCCAGTACGAGGGGCTGTTCCGCGAGCCCGACTGGCCGCCGCCCGATGACGATAGTGAATGACCGACGCCCTCTCTCGCCTTCGGGCGGGAGAGGGCGTTTCGTCGTGTGCGGATCCGGCTACCGCTTGTCGAGCCACTTGCGGACGGACATGCGGTCGACCCCCGCAACCCGCGAGAAACCGGCCTCGCTCAGCTTGCCCTCCGTCACGACGGTGCGGGCGGCCTGCTGAAGGGCGGCGGACGCAGCGGATGCGGCGGCGCGGGCGTCGGAGCGCTGCTTGGCGTAGTCGGCGAGGACGTCCTCAACGAACTCGGTCTTGAGGCGGTAGGCAGCGGACAGGGCGGCATCGCGCTCGGGCTGGTCGTCCTCGTCGGGGTAGCGCTCTTCGATCTCGTTGGCCTCGTCGAGGAGTTCGGTGAGCCCGTCCTCGTTGAGTCCGTGGTTGTCGCTGAGCCACGCTTCGAGTTCGTGGAGCTGCATGGTGGTCAGTCCTCCGGGGAGTCGCAGGTGTAGCAGTCGCAGGCGTAGGGAGCGATAGTCTCGCCGCCGACGGCCTCGGCGAAGGCGTCGCCTTCGGGGGTGCGGTGGGCGGTCGGGGCGTGGAAGATGTCCATCTGGCTGGCGGCGGTCTCGTACAGGGCGCGGGCGTGGCCCTCTCCGCGGTGGTCGTCGTCGACCCAGATGTTCATGATCTCGTGGCGGTCGGTGGAGACGTAGAGCTCGGCGATGAGGTCGCCGTCAGCGTCGCGGGTTTCCCAGATGTGGTTGATGCTGCCGTCGCCGTAGTAGTCGCCGGTGCGGCTGGTGATGGTCAGCATCTCGGTCCCCTCCGGGAGCGCCCCTCGCCCCATCTGTCGACCACACTACAGGTGCTCCTGTAGTCCTGTCGACAGGCATGCTCAGGCCGCTTCGACGACCTCAATCCGCCGCTCAGCCGCCACCGCCAACGTCCACTCCTCCACCAGCTGCTCGTACCTCGCGCGGGTGTCTTTGTACAGCCACCCGCCAGCAGCCCGCACGAGCGCCCGTATCTCCTCGTTCACCTCGGCGGCAGACCGTACGGAACCAGGGCGGCACGGGTCGGGGAACATGCGAACAAGCCTACGGGCACGCACTGACACCCCGCCCCGAGCTCAGCTGGCAAGCGAGGCGACTGCGCGCGCCCGAGGCAGCAACGCACGGGCCCGCTCCATGAGCGCCTGGTCATCCAGGGAGAACCGGCCAGAGAGCACCCGCGCATGGCCGTAGTACGCGCTATCAAGGTCTACGGCCTGCGCCATATCGACCTTCCAGCCGGTACTCTGCACGTCGATCGCTTCCGGGTCCTTCACCGTTCGGGAACCTGAGCCCGTGCAGGCGAGCCAGCATCCGCAGCGCTGTTGGTGCGTCCCCTTCCACTCGCCGATGAAGCCGTGCCTTCCAGCCAGGGCGAACAGGTCGCCCGGCTCGTGCACGTTGCCTTCAACGGGGATCACCCCAATCACCGCTGTGAGGCCGCTGTCTGCCGTCGTGTAGGCGAGGACACAGTAGGAGCCGGTCTCCCAGTCGTGGAGGAAGGGAAAGATCGTCACCCGCCCGTTTCCGGTGATCTCGCGCGCCATCGCTCTCCTCGGTCTCGTCAGCAAGCAGGGCTTGGCCCCCGCCCGGATGGATACTCTATGAGCCGGGGCCAACATCACGTGCAGATCTAGCCGTGATCACCGCACGGAAGCGGATCCGGTTTACCACCGTCGTCTCCGCAGGTATCGCACGAGAGGTCCCCGGTCCAGAGGCCCCGGTTGACGCGGTACCCAGCTGCTTCGATGGCCGCGATGGTCTGCGGAATCATCACCTCAGGGTCGCCGTAGTCCACGCCCGGCATATCGCACGGGTTGTGATGGACCTTGCTCCACCCGTGGCGGGCAAAGAATGCGTCGTACTCGCGCGTGTACTCCAGGAACGCATGCCAGGCCGGATCGACCGTCTTGCACATGAAGTACGACGGGGCGCCGGCAGGCTTCTGAGCGCACGCGGCCAGGTAGGCGATGGCCTGATCCGTGATCGCTTCGGCCGTGTCCTGGGGCAGGCTGTTGGTGGTGGCCACTCGACGGCTCAGCCGCTTGAAGAACACGGGATCGATGAGGGTCCTCGCGGACACGGTTTCGATGGCTGGTGCGGACATACTCACTCCTCTGGTCAGAGTTGTGGTGCCGTGATGACCCGCTCGCGTGGCGCCGTGGGCGCGCCGAAGGCGAGTGCGGATCACCGTTTGCCGTCTCAGACTGCCCGCACCGACAATCACCCATCCCGACCCCAACGAATCTGGCCGGCCTCAAACAGGAAAGGCCCCCACGGACCGTAATCCGTAAGGGCCTTACCCACGCACACCGCACGCCCGCAGGCGT
>CAMLJW010000579.1 GCA_946480485.1 uncultured Streptomyces sp.
GGCTCCTTCGTCGGGTTGGGTGCGGGTGGTCCAGGTGGTGATGCGTGCGTCGTGGCTGGCGACTTGGAGGCGTCGGCCGCGGGGGCTGGTGCAGCGTTGGCCGGCGGGGGCGTGGCACCAGGGGCAGCGGATCTGCCACTCAGGCGGCTTGGTCACGTGGGCGTGTCGAGGGCGAGCTGCCCGGTGGCTTCGATGCCGGCGCGGCGGGTGCGGGCGCGGGTCGCGGCGTGGTGGTCGCGGTCGTAGTGCAAATGGCAGCCCTGGCACATGGCGCGGAGGTTGCTGTCGTCGGAGTGCTCGGGGGTGTGGTCGAGGTGGGCGACGGTGAGCACTACGCGGGAGCCGGTGCCGTACGCCTGGCCGCCGTTGAGGTTCGGGCAGCGGCCGGTGTGGGTGCCGCGCCCGCATTCGCCGAGGCACTCGCAGCGACCCTGCGCGCGGTCCGTACGGATGCGGAGGCTGATGGCCTTCCAGTCGGACGGGTATCGGTCTCGGTTCTCTGGACGAATGGGCATCAGGAGACGCTCCTGAGTCCGCGGCGGAGGTCGGGGCCGTCGAAGCTGACGGTGGTGGCGGTCTCTGAGAGGCGTGAGGCGAGACGGTCGCCGAGACGGGTCACGAGGTCGGGGGCGGGCGTGCCGGTGCGGACGGGCAGATTGGTGGTGATCAGCAGCGGCAGCGACTCGTTGTACCGGTGGTTGACGATCCGGTAGGTGGCTTCTTCTGTGAACTCGGAGAGCTTTTCGGTGCCGAGGTCGTCGAGGAGGAGCAGCGGGATGCGGCAGAGGCGCTTGAGTTCGTGCTCGCTGCCTTTGTCGGAGCCGCCGGGGCGTAGCAGGCCGTAGAGGTCGGGGGCGGTGGTGGCGATCATCTGGAAGTTGCGGGGTCCGGCTTCGGCTATGCGGCGGAGGGCTCCGTAGGCCTGGTGGGTTTTGCCGGTGCCGATGCCGCCGTGGAGGACGAGGATTCCGGCGTCGCGGATGTCGGCGGCGGCGCGGTCGGCCCAGGCTTGGATGGTGGGGTGTTCGGCGGTGGCTTGCTGGTAGCGGTAGGGGACGGCGGTTTGCCAGCGGGTGAGGGCGAAGTCGGCGCGGCGGCGGCGGTGGTATTCGGGGTGGCCGGGTTCGTCGGGGGTGGGTTCGTCGTTGATGGGGCCGGCGGTGACGCTGGGGACGTGCTCGGCGATTCCGGCCATGAGGCGGGCGAGCATGGTGGGCCGGTTCTCGGCGAGGGACTGGGGGTCGGTCATGGGGGCTCCTAGAAGTGGCCGAGGTCGGCGGCGCGGTCTTCGGGGGTGGGTTGCTGGTAGGGCTGCCAGCCGCCGGACACGGCGCGCAGCGGGGGGCGGGTGGCGCGCTCGGACGCGAACTTTGCGGAGCGCCGGATCCACTTCTGCCATTCGGCGGGCCAGTTGGGGCGGCGGGTGTTCTGCGCCCGGAAGTGGTCGTGGAATTGGGCGGTCTCGTAGTCGAGGTCGAGTCCGGGGCCGAAGGTGCGGAGGGCCCAGGCGCGCATCGAGTCGGTGAGTTGGAAGCCGTCGATGTCGATCGGGGAGGGCGCGAAAGCGTCAGCCTCGGGTCCTGAGGCGGTTCGCTTCGCTTCGGCCGCTGCCCCCTCCTGTGTTCCTACTGGGTTCTCTGCGTTTACTGCGTTATGGGGTGCGGATTGTGTACCGGTGCCGGTACGGATTCCGTACCCCCCCGGTGTGGATTCCGTACCCCTGGGGGTCCCGTTTTTGGACCGGTACGGATTCTGTACCGGTACGGATTCCGTACCCCCCTTACGGGTGTGGCCCTTGGCTCCGGGGATGCGGTAGCGCGTCTCTCCATGCGGCCCCTTCTTCCCGAGCACGATCTCCAGCTCGCCGGAGTCGAGGAGGGAGTCGACGGCCTTGATCACGGCGGTCCGTGACGCGTTGGCGCGACGCATCAGGAAGGTGGTCCCGGCGTACGCCGAGACGTCCGCCCCGCTCGCCTTGTCGGCGATGGCGAGCAGCACGAGGCGTGCCGTGTTCTTGGAAGCGGAGTGCTCCCACACCCAGTCCTGTGCGTCGAGGCTCACGTGTTCTCTCTTCGGGTTCGTGCTGATCAGGGCTTGGGTTTACGGGCAGCCCTATGGCGGCTCACAGATCACCTCCCGTGGCGATTTGCCGCACACCCATGATGCCACATACTCTTGGCATCCTGTAGTTGTGAAAAAGGGAGGTGCTTCCAGGTGGCCACACCGATGTGGGACTATGCGGTCATGCCAGCCAGCGAGGAGACCGTCAGCCGACTGCGGGGCGCCGTGCGCGCGAAGAACCGCGCCGAGACCGCCGCAGACAAGGCGCGCGCCGAGCTGGCCGCCGCGATTGCCGACGCACTGCGAGACGGCATGAGGCCGGTCGACCTGGTCAAGGAGACTGAGTACACGCGTGAGCACATCCGCCGCATCGCGCGAGACCACCATGTGCCGCCGCTGCGCGAGGCGACCGTGACCGCGATTCGGAAACAGACGCCCGAGTCCTGACGTGCCGCCGCGGGCGGCCGGCATGCTGCCAGCCGCCACACGACACCCGGGGCCGGTCACGATGCGCTCTCAACGACAGCGGGCGGCAGCCACAGCATCGCCAGCGGCCGGAAGTGCACAGCAGCAGACCAGTACCGGACCGTGACTTCCCGCCGCTCACCGTTCACATACGACGGGCTCCTCCGACTGGAGACGCCTGAAGTCGCGCGGGATAGATCGGCTATGTCGGCGAAGACCCAGTCCTGCAGCCGGTTCTCACACGGCTCCCTCGATGACCGGCAGCCGGCACGCTGCCAGTCGTGGATCGTGTACAGCACCTGCTGCCCGGTCGTGTTCGCAAACCGGATCAGTGACGTGAGCCGGTACTCCTCCAGCCCGTAACAGCCGTCGCGGGTCGGGTTCTTGTGCTTGATCTCGTGGTGCTCGCCGGGTGCCGACCAGACCGTTACGTCGGGCAGCAGCCATTGCTGCCACTCGTGGCCCTCCATGCCATAGGCGGAGGCCGCGACGCCAGGCTTGCCGATCTGGTGTGGCGTGAACGCCTTCCCGAGTCGGGCGGCCATGAT
>CAMLJW010000580.1 GCA_946480485.1 uncultured Streptomyces sp.
CCGCGTCGTACGACGACCAGGGCAACTACATCTACCCCGAGGGCTTCGACCCCGAGACCAACGACTGGCTCGAGGGCTACGAGAAGCAGCGCGAGGAGTGGGAGCGTCAGTACGCCGAGGCGCAGACGCGCTTCGAGCAGCACCAGGCGCAGGTCATCAAGTCCCGCGAGGCCGATGCTCAGGCCGAGGCCGAGGGTGCGGGCACCCCGGGTGCGGCTCCGGCCGCCTCCGGTGGCGGTTCGTACTCCTCGGAGACGGACGACAACTCCGGCGCCCTGGCGTCGGACGAGGCCCTGGCTGCCCTCCGGGAGAAGCTGGCCGGCGGCCAGAGCTGATTTCCGGAGCCTCCGGCGGTTGGGGGCTTCCAACGGCTGAGGCTTAGCGGCTGATACTGCGGGCCCGCACCCTTCAGGGTGCGGGCCCGCAGTGCGTTGTGCGCCCCACAGGGTCGATTGCTCGGGGGTGTGAGTCCCCTGGGGGGAGAGGTGGTGCTGACCCGAGCCGGGGGCAAGAGCGTCACCGTGAGGTGGGGTCTGGAGGAGCCCGAGGCGAGGCCCGGATTCCGTATCTGCTCGCGCTCGAGATCTCCGAGCGCCATGCCCGTGAGGGGGCGGGGAGCAGCAAGGGCTACCGCGGGCACTGCTCTTCTGGACAGGGCTCTGCCCATCTCCTACTGGAACGACCCGGGACTGCGAACGCTCAAGCCGACCCGGCAACGGTTGAGATCAGCTTGGGAGGGCCGGGCGACCCGACCCGCCTGCCGGAATCGCGCCGTCAAGAGGCGTGAGGCGGGAATGCCTGCGTCCCGCACCACGTTGTGCAGTACGAACACGAGGAGGAGCAGTCACAGTGCTTGATCCGCAGGGTTTGTACGCATGGGAGCCGAAGGGCCTGGCCGTCGTCGACATGGCGCTGGGCCAGGAGTCGGCGGGACTTGTCATGCTCTACCACTTCGACGGATACATCGACGCCGGCGAGACCGGCGACCAGATCGTCGACGGGCTCCTCGACTCACTGCCCCACCAGGTCATCGCCCGCTTCGACCACGACCGGCTTGTGGACTACCGCGCCCGCCGCCCGCTGCTGACGTTCAAGCGTGACCGCTGGACCGACTACGAAGAGCCCACGCTCGACGTCCGGCTCGTCCAGGACACGACAGGTGCGCCCTTCCTGCTCCTCTCCGGACCCGAGCCGGATGTCGAGTGGGAGCGCTTCGCGGCGGCCGTCCAGCAGATCGTGGAGCGGCTCGGCGTCCGTCTGTCCGTCAACTTCCACGGCATCCCCATGGGCGTCCCGCACACCCGCCCTGTGGGCCTGACCCCGCACGGCAACCGCCACGAACTCGTACCCGGCCACCGCAGCCCCTTCGAGGAGGCCCAGGTGCCGGGCAGTGCGGAGTCGCTGGTCGAGTACCGGCTCATACAGGCCGGACACGACGTCCTGGGCGTCGCCGCGCACGTCCCGCACTACATCGCCCGCTCCCCGTACCCGGACGCTGCGCTGACCGTCCTGGAGGCGATCACGGCCGGGACCGGCCTGGTCCTGCCCGGCATCGCGCACTCCCTGCGCACCGAGGCGCACCGTATTCAGACCGAGATCGACCGGCAGATCCGGGAGGGCGACGCGGAACTCGTCGCCCTCGTACAGGGACTCGAGCACCAGTACGACGCGGCCGCGGGAGCCGAGGCACGGGGCAACATACTCGCCGAGCCCGCCAACATCCCGTCGGCGGACGAGATCGGGCTCGAGTTCGAGCGGTTCCTGGCGGAGCGGGAAGGCGACGCATAGCGCCGATGCAGATCTGCTGAGGCCCTGTCGATGGCGTTGTCAGCGGCAGGTCCTAAGCTTTCGAGCATGCTGAAGGTGGGCCTGACCGGCGGGATCGGCGCCGGCAAGAGCGAGGTGTCGCGGCTGCTCGTGGAGTGCGGCGCCGTGCTGGTCGATGCTGACAAGATCGCACGTGAGGTCGTCGCGCCAGGAACTCCCGGTCTCGCGGCGGTTGTTGACTCCTTCGGAGAGGATGTGCTCGCCGGGGACGGCAGCCTGGACCGGCCGAAGCTCGGGTCGATCGTCTTCGCGGACGCGGAGAAGCTCGCCGTGCTGAACTCGATCGTGCACCCCCTCGTGGGCGCCCGTTCCCGCGAACTCGAAGCCGCCGCCTCACAGGACACCGTCATCGTGCACGATGTCCCGCTGCTCGCCGAGAACGGCCTCGCGCCGCTGTACGACGTGGTGGTGGTCGTCGACGCCAGTGCCGAAACCCGGCTCGACCGGCTCATACGGCTGCGTGGGATGACCGAGGAGGACGCCCGCGCCCGCATGGCCGTCCAGGCCACACGGGAGATGCGCCTGGCGACAGCGGACATCGTCATCGACAACGACGTACCGCTGGAGACGCTGGAGCAGCGGGTAAGAGAGGTGTGGGCGAATCTTGTGCGGCGGGCGCACGAGCGCACGACCGCAGAATACGGGCCCGGTCAGGGGCGTTGAACCGGGGCAACCAGGGAAGGACTCAGCCGTGCCCGAGAGCAGCGGTTCCACCGGACGTACTCCGGAGACGCATGTCATCGACTTCCGCGCCGCCGAGCAGTTGCTGGCCGCGCGTGACCCCCGAGGCGCGGTGAAGCTGCTCGACGGAGTCATCGCCGCATACCCGGAGAACACGGCGGCACGGCTGCTGCGGGCACGTGCCTTCTTCGCCGCCGCCCAACTGCGGCCCGCCGAGCTGGAGTTCACGATCGTGCTCGAGCGCGAGCCGGACAACGCGTTCGCACACTTCGCGCTGGCCCGCACCTATGAGCGGTCCGGCCGCCCCGAACAGGCCATACGCCATTTCCGGCTCGCGGCGGCGCTGGACCCGCAGCCGGAGTATCTGGCCGCGGCCCGGTTCGACTCCTGAGTTACCGACTCCTGAGCCTCGACTCTGCAACTTCGAGAAACTTCGACTCGGGGTCTTCGACTCCTGAGACGTCGTAGATCCTAACCCTGAGGCTTTTCGAAGCCCGGTGATGGCCGGAGCTAGTGTCCTGAGTCTCAGAAGGACTGCATATTTAGGATTTGGGGTTCGGTAGG
>CAMLJW010000581.1 GCA_946480485.1 uncultured Streptomyces sp.
TTGTTGCATCGAGGGAGAGCGGAGAGCCCGGTCGTCACCGGTCGCCAACGAGTGCGAATGCGAAGGCCAATCGACGGTCAAGCCAGTCAGCGCGGATGATGACCTTCTCACTGCCTTCCGAGACCATGACGACCTTGTCGTCCGCTCTCCACTCCAGCGAACGGGACTTGGACCGTTGATCGCCTCCTTCCGCACCCAGGTCGGCGATCGCCCCCACGACGCCGAGGACGAGCTTGCCGGCCGCGCGCCCCGCGACTTCCCTTGCGTCGCCGCTCGCAAACTCATTGCGCCCCACGATCTCGGGCCGGCTGGACTGATCGATACGCCACGTGTGCTTGAAAGGGCGCTTCGGCGGTACTCGCCGAAGTGTCCCGATGACCTGTCCATCACCGCTGTGTACGACGTGATGCTGTTCGCCGTCGATGTCCCGGGGCGGATCCACGTAGCAGAGAAGACGCTTGGCTTCGGCGTCCTCGTAGAGCGTGAGCTCAGGCCGCGACGGCAGGTCGGTGCCCTGGTTGGACTTCCCGAGGAAGGCGCAGGGAGCGAGAACGCGGTCGTTCTTTCCGCCCTTTGGCACGCGCACTGCACGCGGTCCCCAGACGGAGCGTTTGCGCTTGGGCGTCTGGGGGCGCTCCACGGAACCGATGACAAACTCCCGGACGGCCGCCCACGCGACGGGCTCGACAGGAGAGTCCGTGTTTGATTTATCCGACTGCTTACCAAATGCCATGGGGGCCTCCTGGATTATGCGCCGAGAGTGATCGAGCGTACCGAGAGGGCCATCGTGCCACCGGGTGGCATGTGAAGGGGCACGGATGCCAGAGAGGCGTCGCAGGAGCAAAGCAGCGGTGAGGGCGATGCACAGCAAGGCCAGTGCCGCAGTGCCGAGAATGGGCAGACTCATGAACGGGGGATCGACCCAAGACTGATCAGGATCCCGACGGGTCCTGCGGACCGTAGCTGACCATCAAGCGTTCCCCGACTTTGGCTTCCGGTCGCACGCCTGCAAAGTCACGCATCGCCGGAAGGCGGAGCCGGGCTGAACCGCACTTGTTTCAGCCCACGCCGACTCCTCGCTCGCGCCATCGAGATCGCGATGAAAACGACGACGGACAGCACGCCCGAGGCGGCGGCACAGTGAAGCAGCAGGCTGACCGACTCTGGAGATCCGCCCCAGGAATGCGACGACGAGTTCGGCGGCGCGGGGTTCCCGTCTCCGTAGGTCGTCACGTCGCGGAGTTTCGTCAGAAGTCCTCCTCCCGCCCGTTCCAGGCTGGCGCGTGCCCACGTCGTCGCTGCGAGCAGCGCGCACACCAGGGTTGCCGCCTGCATCAGGCCGGGGACGACGTACCAAGCGGCGTGAGGCCGGACGGGCGAGTGTGAAGGGCCGCGGGCTTGGCGGTGCACAGGCGGGTGGGGAAGGGACATGTCCGTAGTCTCGGTCCTCGCGACGACACTTGTCCTGAGCGTGCGTACTCAACTTGGCTGGAGTCGGGGAACCGTCGAGCCAGGCCGGTGAGAGCAGGGTCAGTCTTCGACCCTGCCAGTGAAGGTCAGTCCCTGGTTCGCGGCGTAGAGTCGTCCGCTCACGAGGCCCGGTTTGATGATTCGGGCCGATCGGTCCTCGCTGTCTGTCACTTCGGGGAAGACGTGCCAGCCGTGCTTGGCGAGATGCCCTGTGCTGTGCTTGAGGAGGCTTTCATTCGACTGAGTCTCCTCGGGATCCCACCCCGCGACACGGATCGAGTCCGGCTCGGGGGAGCCGAATTCGTCATCCGGGTACACCGCCCTGCGGGTCGCGGTCTTGATAGCGGCACGGATCTCCGCCGCGGCGGCTTGCTGGGCGTCTTCCATATTCATCAACCGGGACCTGTCTCTGTCATTGTCATGGGACGTCTGCGTCACGGGACATCTGCCTCATCTGTCGTCAGTCAGGCTTCTGATCAACCGTGGTCGATCACGCCGTTGAAGGACACCGCAGTGGTCTGCACTGCGAAGGCCCCGCCTCCAAGTTCCGCCTTGGCGGCGTGGAAGGTGGGCTCCGGATCGTGGCGCTGCCTGTCGTCGATCACCCAGCCGTCTGAGCGGAGTCGAGCGACGAAGGCGTCGGCAAGCGCGTCGGCGGGCCTGGTGTCCGACGCGTCGAAGGCAGTGATCGCGACGGCTTCGGACGAGATGACGGAGGGCAGGTCCATCATCGTCGCACCGGGCATTACGGCGTTGATCACAGACTTGACTTCGCTGACCAGTGCAGCTCGTCCCTGTTCATCGGGCACGGTGAGACTCCTCTGTGGTTCTAGAAGACGAAGTTGACGACCGAGTCCACTACGTCTCCGCCCTTCTCCAAGGCCTTTTGCCCCGTGTCGAGGCCAGTGTTGATTATATCGCCGCCCTTCTCAATCGTTTGATCCACGGCGTGGTCCACAGAGTTGACGATACTCGTGCCTCTGTCGACGAATGTATCCTTCGCCGTCTTCAGGGATTTGGCGATGTCGACGGTGTTTTCAAACGCGTGGCTCGGGTTGATTATGGTATCGCTGATTTCGCGCAGGGTGCGACCACCCGTATTGGCTATGCTTCCGGCTATTGCTGTGCTGTCATCGAGGATGCGACCGGCATCGTTCTGCAGGGTGCCTGCCAATTCGGCGCCGTCTGCGAAGATCTTTTTGCCTCCGGTGGCCAGCCCATCGATGAGTTGGCGGGTGTTGTTCTGGAGCCGGTCGAACTCCATAGCCTTGACTACAGGCCAGGTCACAACGTTCAGGAGGCCCTTGGTGGAGGCTGCCGCCGTGCCGGCCGCTGCCGCGGCCACCCAGTCCGGCGCACCGTGCTTCTTGGCGGCCTTGAAGGCCTCCTTGTACGCCAAATCGGATGCGAGGCTGGTGATTTCGCCAACCAGTTCGTTGGGTTTCACCCGGTCCAGCATGTTGTGCTTGTTGAGGACCCCATGGATAGGGCCGATGACATCAGTGAATTTACTTCTTCCGCTGATGAGCCCTTGCACGATGGGGTCGAGGTCCGCGCCCATCTCGGAGACAACTTCCGGCGGCACT
>CAMLJW010000582.1 GCA_946480485.1 uncultured Streptomyces sp.
GCTCGGCGAGGTGACGCTGCTCGGCGGGAAGCCCCGCGACAAGGCCTACAAGGCGGCGATCGAGCGCGCCACCGCCGTGTCCGAGGAGCTCAACCGCGCCCGCGACCTCGTCAACACCCCGCCGAACGACCTGAACCCGGAGGCCTTCGCCGCCGTCGCGCAGGCCGCGGCCAAGGAACACGGCATCAAGGTGCAGGTGCTCGACGAGAAGGCGCTGCAGAAGGGCGGATACGGCGGCATCCTCGGCGTCGGCGCCGGGTCCGCGTCCGCGCCCCGCCTGGTGAAGCTGTCGTACACCTCCTCCAAGGCGAAGAAGCACCTGGCCTTCGTCGGCAAGGGCATCACCTACGACTCGGGCGGCATCTCACTCAAGCCCGCCGGGCACAACGAGACGATGAAGTGCGACATGAGCGGCGCCGCCGCCGTGTTCGCCGCGGTCGTCGCCGCCGCGCGACTGGGCCTGGAGGTCGACGTGACCGGCTGGCTGGCGCTGGCCGAGAACATGCCCTCCGGCTCCGCCACCCGCCCCGGCGACGTGCTGCGCATGTACAGCGGCAAGACCGTCGAGGTCCTCAACACCGACGCCGAGGGCCGCCTCGTACTCGCCGACGCGCTCGCCAGGGCATCCGAGGACAAGCCCGACGCGATCGTCGACGTGGCGACCCTGACCGGGGCGATGATGCTCGCGCTGGGCAACCGCACCTTCGGTGTGATGGCCAACGACGACGCGTTCCGCGCGGCGATCGTCGAGGCCGCCGGGGAGGTCGGCGAGGCGTCCTGGCCGATGCCGCTGCCGGACCACCTGAAGAAGGGCATGGACTCCCCCACCGCCGACATCGCCAACATGGGCGAGCGGATGGGCGGCGGCCTGGTCGCGGGCCTGTTCCTGAAGGAGTTCGTCGGCGAGGGCCTCACCTGGGCGCACCTCGACATCGCGGGCCCGGCCTTCAACGAGTCCGGTCCCTTCGGCTACACCCCCAAGGGCGGCACCGGCTCCGCGGTCCGCACCCTGGTGCGGGTGGCCGAGCTGACGGCAGAGGGCGACCTGGGCTGACCCGCCGGTGTTCACGGGTGTACGGCCCCGGGGCGTCCCGGGGCCGTACCGGCGCCCGTCCGTGTGATCGATCAGACGTCTCACACCACGGCCCGGCGTCCCGCGTCTGGCCGACAAGTGCAAAGATGGGTCCTCGGCAGGACAGGGCCCCACCACAGGGCCGAAGAAAGAGCGGCCGGACACCAGCCGACCGACCGGTCACCCCCCGAGAGGGACACAGGGACCCGGCGTACGGCGCACATGCATGGAGGACGTGACGTGGCGAACGACGCCAGCACCGTTTTCGACCTAGTGATCCTCGGCGGTGGTAGCGGCGGATATGCCGCGGCCTTGCGCGGAGCGCAGCTGGGCCTTGACGTCGCCCTGATCGAGAAGAACAAGCTCGGCGGTACCTGCCTGCACAACGGATGCATCCCCACGAAGGCCCTGCTGCACGCCGGCGAGATCGCCGACCAGGCGCGCGAGGCCATTCAGTTCGGCGTCAAGGCCACCTTCGAGGGCATCGACATCGCGGCCGTCCACACGTACAAGGACGACGTGATCAGCGGCCTCTACAAGGGCCTTCAGGGCCTGGTCGCCTCGCGCAAGGTGACGTACATCGAGGGCGAGGGCCGGTTGTCCTCCCCCACCTCCGTCGACGTGAACGGGCAGCGTGTCCAGGGCCGCCACGTCCTCCTGGCGACCGGCTCGGTGCCGAAGTCACTGCCGGGCCTCGAGATCGACGGCAACCGCGTCATCTCCTCGGACCACGCGCTGACGCTGGACCGCGTCCCGCAGTCCGCGATCATCCTCGGCGGCGGCGTCATCGGCGTCGAGTTCGCCTCCGCCTGGAAGTCCTTCGGTACGGACGTCACCGTCATCGAGGGCCTCAAGCACCTCGTGCCGGTCGAGGACGAGAACAGCTCCAAGCTTCTTGAGCGCGCCTTCCGCAAGCGCGGCATCAAGTTCAACCTCGGCACCTTCTTCGAGAAGGCCGAGTACACGCAGGACGGCGTCCGCGTGACCCTGGCCGACGGCAAGACCTTCGAGGCCGAGGTGCTGTTGGTCGCCATCGGCCGCGGCCCGGTCTCCGCCGGCCTCGGTTACGAGGAGCAGGGCGTCGCGATGGACCGCGGATACGTCCTGGTCGACGAGTACATGCGGACGAACGTGCCGACCGTCTCGGCCGTCGGTGACCTGGTCCCCACGCTCCAGCTCGCGCATGTCGGCTTCGCCGAGGGCATCCTGGTGGCAGAGCGTCTCGCCGGTCTGAAGACCGTACCGATCGACTACGACGGTGTGCCCCGGGTGACGTACTGCCACCCCGAGGTAGCCTCCGTCGGAATCACCGAGGCCAAGGCCAAGGAGATCTACGGGGCGGACAAGGTCGTCGCTCTGAAGTACAACCTCGCGGGCAACGGCAAGAGCAAGATCCTCAAGACCGCGGGCGAGATCAAGCTCGTCCAGGTCAAGGACGGTGCCGTGGTCGGCGTCCACATGGTCGGCGACCGCATGGGCGAGCAGGTCGGCGAGGCCCAGCTGGTCTACAACTGGGAGGCGCTGCCCGCCGAGGTCGCGCAGTTGATCCACGCACACCCGACCCAGAACGAGGCACTGGGCGAGGCCCACCTGGCTCTGGCCGGCAAGCCGCTGCACTCGCACGACTGACAGCCCTCGGGCGCGACGACACAGACTTCCGCAATTCCTAAGGAGCAACAGAAACCATGGCGGTTTCCGTAACCCTTCCGGCGCTCGGCGAGAGCGTCACCGAGGGCACTGTCACCCGCTGGCTGAAGGCCGAGGGTGAGCGTGTAGAGGCCGACGAGCCGCTGCTCGAGGTCTCGACCGACAAGGTCGACACCGAGATCCCCTCCCCCGCCACGGGGATCCTGCAGTCGATCAAGGTGCAGGAGGACGAGACCGTCGAGGTCGGCGTCGAGCTGGCCGTGATCGGTGACGGGGACGGCGGGGGTGCGGCTCCGGCGGCGGAGGAGCCCGAGCCGGCCGCTGAGCCCGAGCC
>CAMLJW010000583.1 GCA_946480485.1 uncultured Streptomyces sp.
CACGTCCCCGGTCCCGGACCAGATGGTGCGGGCGGCGGCCGCCGTGGACAGCGGTGCCGGGGTGTTGTTCATCGTGAAGAACTACACCGGTGACGTGCTCAATTTCGACATGGCGGCGGAGCTCGCCGAGGACGAGGGCATCCAGGTGGCCAAGGTGCTCGTCGACGACGACGTGGCCGTGACCGACAGCCTCTACACGGCCGGGCGGCGCGGCACCGGCGCGACGCTGTTCGTGGAGAAGATCGCGGGTGCCGCGGCACAGGAGGGACAGCCGCTGGAGCGCGTGGAGGCGCTGGCCCGTCAGGTCAACGAGAACGCACGCAGCTTCGGCGTCGCGCTGAGCGCGTGCACCACTGCGGCCAAGGGCAGCCCCACCTTCGATCTCCCGGCCGGAGAGCTGGAGTTGGGCATCGGCATCCACGGCGAGCCCGGCCGGGAACGGCGTCCGATGATGACCTCGGCGGAGATCGCCGACTTCTCGGTGAACGCGGTCCTGGAGGACCTCAGCCCCAGGAATCCGGTGCTGGTCCTGGTCAACGGCATGGGTGCGACACCCCTCCTGGAGCTGTACGGCTTCAACGCGGAGGTGCAGCGCGTACTGACCGAGCGCGGGGTCGCCGTGGCGCGCACGCTCGTCGGCAACTACGTCACCTCCCTCGATATGGCCGGAGCCTCGGTGACCCTGTGCCAGATCGACGAGGAGCTGCTGCGGCTGTGGGACGCTCCGGTGCGTACGGCGGGCCTG
Source organism: uncultured Streptomyces sp. (assembly GCA_946480485.1). The sequence goes on from CAMLJW010000583.1 coordinate 746, forward strand.
CGCTGGGGCATGTGAGACCGGTCGTATCCCCTACAACGCACGTACCAGGCAAGGAGATCCTGTGCTCGACGCCGACTTCTTCCGCCGTTGGATGATGGCGAGTGCCGCGTCCGTGGACCGCGAGGCGGAACGGCTCACCGCCCTCGACTCGCCGATCGGCGACGCCGACCACGGCAGCAATCTGCGGCGCGGCCTCACGGCCGTGGCGGCCGCGCTGCGGAAGGAGGCGCCGACCACACCCGGCGCCGTCCTCATGCTCGCCGGACGGCAGTTGATCTCGACGGTGGGCGGTGCGTCGGGGCCGCTGTACGGCACGCTGCTGCGCCGCACCGGGAAGGCACTCGGCGACGCGGCCGACGTCAGCGAGGAGCAGTTCGCGGATGCGCTGCGCACAGGGGTGGACGCGGTGATGCAGCTCGGCGGCGCGGCGCCCGGCGACAAGACCATGATCGACGCGCTGGTGCCGGCGGTGGACGCGCTCGGCGAGTCCTTCGCCGCCGCGCGGGCCGCCGCCGAGGAGGGCGCCCTCGCCACCACGCCCCTGCAGGCCCGCAAGGGCAGGGCGAGTTATCTGGGCGAGCGGAGCATCGGGCACCAGGATCCCGGTGCCACCTCCTCGGCGCTCCTGATCGCGGCACTCGTGGAGGCGGCACTCGTGGAGGCGGCCGGTGAGTGACGCGACAGGCGGCGGCTCTGCGGGTACGGAGAGGCTGGTGGGGATCGTGCTCGTGTCACACAGCGCCGCGGTGGCCGCCTCGGTCGCCGAGCTGGCCGCGGGGCTCGCGGGCGGCGGCACGACAGCGCCGGTGGCCCCGGCGGGCGGTGTCGAGGACGGCGGCCTCGGCACCAGTGCCGACATGATTGCCGCCGCGGCCGCCTCCGTGGACCGCGGCGCCGGCGTCGCAGTCCTCACCGACCTCGGCAGCGCCGTCCTCACCGTGAAGACGCTCCTCGCCGAGGGGGACGCACTCCCGGCCCACACCCGCCTCGTGGACGCTCCCTTCGTCGAGGGCGCGGTCGCCGCGGTCGTCACCGCGTCGGCCGGAGCGGACCTGGCGGCGGTGGAGGCGGCGGCTTCGGAGGCGTACGCGTACCGGAAGGTATGACGCGGGACGGAAGGGCCGGGGGCAGGGCCACGCGTGGGGGCCGACGTCCCCGACGACGCTCGCGCGGCCACCGTTGGAGGGCCGGCCAGTGCACGCCGGGTGCTCTTTCCTCGGGCGCCGAGCGGCCGGGCCGAGGTCGGCTCCGGCCGCTCGGCCGCCCTCGCCGGCGCAGAACCCAGCGACGACAGCGTCCGCGCCGTCAGCATGAACTCCCCTGCGACACAGATGAGTTCAGCCGCGTAGAGCCTCAGCATACGTAACCTTCGGCCGGGACGGCGAACCACGGCCACGACGGCGGCCCTCTGAGGGGCCACCTCGGCCGCACTGGTGACGAACGGCCGGTCAGCCATCGGTGAGGCATCAGCCGGTCCCGCTGACACGCCATCCGTGGTACGCCGGACGAAGGAATCCGTCACCTGACCGGACCACGCCCGCATGCGGATCCGCAGAAGGACACGTTGGCTCGTTGCCAAGGCAGCACGGCGCTTCCCAACCCTCGGCGGCGCATGGGATGTACCGCCAACCGTGCCGCCGGAGGGCAGTCATATGCGTACTACTCAGATGCTCGTCCGCTCCGGCCTGACAGCGGCCGCCGCCGCGCTGCCGCTGGCCCTGACCGCCGGGCCGGCCACCGCGGTGAACACGCAGATCAACGTGACCGCCAGCGGATCAACGGTCCAGGTGAACACCACCGTGTGCACCACCGGGGGCAATGCCTCGCTGCTCTCCAGCGGGCAGGCCAGCTTCTCCCAGGGCCGCCGGGTGCCGCTGGCCGGGGGCAGCGGCAGTCAGAGCGCTTCCTGGTCCGGGGTCAGCGCCGGCACCTACACCGTCATCGTGGTCTGCGCGAACGGCACGACAGCGGGCACCCAGTCCGTCACCGTCGCCGCCACCGCGACCCCGACGGTCTCCGCTACGGCCTCGCCGTCGCGCGGGGTCATGGGCGGTGTGGGCGGCTCCTCGAAGGACTTCGGCACCGTCACGTACGTGGCGGGCGGGGCCTTGGTGACGACCGGTGTCGTGGCCACGGTCTGGGTCCTGCGCCGCCGTTCCAAGCCCCACCGGCTCTGACCACGCACCGGCTCCGACCCCGCCGGTGACCGGCCGGGCGCCCCGATCGAGACGGCCGGGGCGCCCGGCCACCGCCTCCCAGGGAGGCGGTGGCCCGAAGTTCTTCCAAGGGGGCGGCGTCAGGAGGCCG
>CAMLJW010000584.1 GCA_946480485.1 uncultured Streptomyces sp.
GGTCGGGTCGAAGGCCACTGTCGAGGGTGCATCGAACATGCCGCTCAAGTCGCCGTGCACCAGACGGCGCAGGGCATGGGCGAGGTCCTGCGCGGCGGGCCCCATGCGCCCGGCCTGGTCGCCGAGGGCCCGGTCGAGGCGTTCGGGCGAGCCGAGGGCGTGCGCGATCTCGCCGAGCAGGGGCACGGTGCCGCCTGCCTGGGCTTCCGTGACGACCAGGTCCAGCGCGAGATCGAGGGCCGTGTGTTCCATCGGCTGGAGATCGCGCTTCAGCACGGTGCGCGCGAGGCCGGCCAGGAGCAGGAGGCGGCGCTTGCGGACCTCGGTCGACCAGTCGTCCTCGCTCACCGAGGCGGGCCGGGCCGGAGCATCCAACGGGTTCAGCCTGCCCGGGAGCCCCGGCCCCAGCGCGATGCTGTAGCCGCCGAGAGCCTGCGCGACGGCCGTCCACTCGCCCTTGGGGTCGCAGGGCACGTAGACCCGGTAACCGTGGGCGATCGCCCGGGTGGCAATGGACTTGGCCAGCGCGGACTTGCCCATGCCGATGATCCCGGCCAGGACCGCGTTGGGGTTGGTGAAGCCCTCGACCCGGCCGCTGCTGTACAGCGAGAACGGGTCGTAGCAGAACGCGGCCTCCGCGTGGACGTCGCGGCCGATGAAGATGCCCTCCGCGCCCAGGCCGCCCTCGGCGAGGAAGGGATAGGCCCCGGACACGGTGGCGGTGGTCATCCGGTGGGCGGGCAGGCTGAGCTTGCCGCCGCGTGCCGAGGAGGAGCCGGGGCGTCCGGACGGCGGGTAGGTAGGCCGCAGCTCCGGGTCGAGGGTTTCCTCGGCGCGGCGCTTGGGCGGGGCTCCGGCGAGGCGGGCCTGGCGGCGGGCCGCAGCGAAACCGGCGCGGGCGGTTCGCTGCTCGGCACGTGATGCCTTGCGGGGGACGAACAGGTGGGAGGCGCTGGCGCGGGTGCGGGGCATGAACGTTTCTCCAGACGGAAGGCAGGGATGTCAGTGGCGGACGAGGCCGGTGAATGGCGCGTGGAGGTCGGCCGGGGTGGTGCGGCGGCGGACCAGGTGCGCGGTGCGCTGGTGGCGCTGGCAGATGGTCAGCTCTGGTGCGCCTTCTGGCAGGCCGGCCTGGCATGTCTCGCGGTCGGGGACCTCGCCGGAGTCCGGCCGGGGTGCCGCGTGGTAGGCGGCGTGGACGTGGTCGGCGGCCTGCCAGATCCGGGTGCGGGCGGCGCGGAGCTGGTCGCCCTCGATCGGCACGAGCTGGCCGGTGCGGGCGGCGTGGGCGTCGAGCAGGCCGTGCAGCGAGACGAGGTGGGCGTGCAGGGCGTCCAGCTCGGCGCGGGTGGTGACGAGAGGACCGCCTGGCACGTTGAGCGCGCGGTGGAAGTCGAGCGCGGCGGTGGCGAAGGGCACGAAGTCCTGCGCGGTCGGGCTGGCGGTGCGGGACATGGGGGTGCTCTTTCGGAAGGGAGGAGGGCCGGCATCAGGCGGCGAGGGCGAGCGGTATGGCGGCGGCGGTGAATGCTTCTGCCTGCTGCCAGGTGAGCGGCCGGAGGTCGAGCTGGGCGCCGACCGCCGCGGTCTCCACGACCGCGCAGGCGGAACGAAGCTCCTCCTCCGTGTCGGCCGAGACGGTCAGCAGGCCGGTCAGGGCGACATCCGCGTGGCCCGCGATGAGCTGGCGCTCACGGGACTTGATGTCCTGGTACTCGATCGAGTCCGCTTCGGAGTCGACCTGGCCGCGCCGCGCTCGCTCGGCGGCGTCCGCGATCACGGTGGCCTTCTTGCGCTGGACGTCGCGCAGTGCGGCGTCCAGCCCCTTCGGCTCGTACGACAGCGACAGGGTCCGCCGCACCCCGGCGGTGAACAGCAGCTGGTGCAGGAAGCCCGCCGACGTCTCGGTGCGGGGCCAGTTCTCCACCCAGTACGTGCAGTGGACGGCGGAGTCGGTCGCGATGTGGTCCGACTTCTCGACGACCACGACCGGGCCCGCAGCGGCGGGCTCGGCCTCGGGACGCCCGGAGGAGGACCAACGGTCCAGTGCGGCAAGGGCCTTGGGGTCGTATGCCGTTCGCACGACGGCCGCGATCTCGTGGGCGGTGAGCCAGCCGGTGGGGTTGAGCCCGGCGGTGCGCGCGGCCTGGTCGAAGGTCGAGGTCAACTGCGCCAGGACGCTGAAGGACCCGGTCAGACCGCCACCGGCCTGGTTGATCAGGCGCCTGGCGGCCTTGGCGTCCAGTGAGATGGCGACGTACGCCTCGTGCGGAGCAGCGGCCGGGCCGGCGCTCTGGATCAGCTCGCTGTAGACCTGGCCGGCCACCGGGGCGTCGGGCTGGCCGTGCTCCTCCCAGTACCGGCGAAGGGCGTCGCCGGAGTCCGGCACGGTGCGCTCGATCACCTGGATCCGGGCGACCTGGCCGGTGCGGGCCAGTGCGGCGAGGGCACGGCCCCAGCCGTTGACGTTGGCGTTCTGGGTGCCCGGGTCGAGCAGCGCGTAGGCGCGGGAGGACACCTTGACGACGGCGGTCAGCGTGCCGGTGTGGGGGTTGTGGACGGCGCCGTACCGGCGGTCGGGTGCGGTGACCACGCGCAGGCTGGCGGCGGTACCGGGCAGGTGGAGGAGTCCTTCGCGGACCGGGCGGCGGGAGGGCCGGACGAGCCAGATCAACTGGCCCCGCATTCGCCGGAGCACGAACCGGGTGACGATCGGAGCCCAGTCGGCAAGGGCTCGGCCTCGGTGGCGAACGAAGACGAGCAGGGCGATGGCGGCCCACAGCGGGATGAGTTCGAGAGCGCCGACCACGCCACGGGCGAGGATCACGGCGAGCAGGAGCAGGCCGGTGAGGCTCACGACGATCAGTTGCGGGGCGGTCAGGCCGAGCAGGATGCCGCGCCTGCTGCGGTGCGGGAACTTCACGGTGGCCGTGGTGGCTTCGGCCTGGGGGTTGTCAGACATGGCGGTTCCAGACAGTGGAGCGGGCGGGAAGGGGCAGAAGGCGCAATGCTCTTCTGGAGGTCATGGCAGGGCTCCGTCTCGGGTGG
>CAMLJW010000585.1 GCA_946480485.1 uncultured Streptomyces sp.
CAGGCGGCCAGGTCACACACCAACCGGTCGCTCGAGGTCGGCGGTGGATCGAGCCGGGTGGCCGCCCGCGGTCAGGTAGTCGTCGATGTGGCGGGCGCCCAGGTAGCCGCCCTCGATCGCCCCGTCGATGGAGGAGCGCCACGCGATCGCCGAATCGCCGCTGGCGAAGAACAGCCGACCTTCGGCGGCGCGCAGCTCCGGCAACACCTGGGCCAACTGCCCCGGCCGGAAGATGCACCAGGTGCCCAGCGCGTGCGGATCGTTGGCCCAGTCCCACCCGATGATGCGTTCCACCTCGACGCCGGGCAGGAACGGCTGCAACGCCTCCTGCATGCCGGCGACATCGTCGAAGCCGCTCATCGGCAGCCGCTCTGGGATGCTGGAGAACACGACCAGCCACGACCCCTCGGCGTCGCGGGCGTAGGTGACCACGTAGTTGACCGCCTGCGCCTCGGGGGCCAGCACGCTCACGTTGCCGACGTCGCCCTTGACCCGCACGTAGCACTTCCGGCCGGCACCCGCGTGCCGTTCGGCCGACGCGGTCCGCTTGACCTCGGACAAGGGGGGTTCGAACTCCACGGTGTTCAGCACGTTCATCGGTAGCGTGATCAACGCGGTCGGGGCGGTGACGGCGTCGCCGCTGGTGAGTTCGACGCGCACCCCCTCGTCGGTCTGCTCGACCCGCCGCACCGGCGAGTTGAGGCGGATGTCGGCGAGCGTGGCCTGCGCCGCGATCGACTCGATCAACTTGCGGGTGCCTTTCAGCAGCTTCGTGGCCGACAACGCGGCCAGCAGCTGGGCCGCGTTCCACGACGACAAGGCCCACAGCCGGAACATCTCGGTCGCGGCGGCCTGATCGAGCGGTCCGAACGCGCATAAGGAGCACATCCCCTCCACCCAGTCACGCAGCTCCGGCGCGACCTGCAAGGTGTCCAGGTGCTCGCGCATCGATCGATCGCCCAAGCCCTGCGGGTCCGGACCCCACCGGTCCGTGTACGGCTCCGGGAACAGCGTCAAGCCGGGCGCACAGTACTGGTCCAGCGCCTCGAGCGCCCGGGCGACGTCCTCGTCGGACAGGTCCACGATGCGGCCGCCGGACACGACCGCCTGCCGCAGCCCCTCCAGCACCGGGAAGGTTTCCAGTTCGCTCCCGTAGCGGTCGATCTCGGCCCACACGCGCGGCTGCAAGGGATGCACCCAGGTGCCACCCAGTTCCATCGGATGCCCGTCGTGGTCGGCCGTGTAGGTCCGCCCACCCAGCCGATCACGCGCCTCGACCAGCACCGCGCTCCGCCCGCGCATCGTCAACTCCCGCGCGGCCGTCACCCCAGCGAAACCACCACCGACGATCACCACATCCGGATCAGAATCTGGCATCCCCATCATTGTTTCCCTTCACTCGTCTGACGTCGACGCGATGCGTCCATCCGGTAGCGCTTGACCGGCCTGGCCGGCGTGTTGAGTTCCTGGTCGAGGTCGTGGTCTGTTCGCCGCGCACCGGCGTCCCTGGCCTCCCGCCCGACGCCGGGTGCGCGCCGACTGCCGGGTCAGGCCATCACGACGTACTTCAAGATCGGCCAGTGGGTCCGCCAGGTGGCGGTGAACCCCTTCGGGAAGGAGTAGATGCCCCCGGCGGTGATCTGGATCTTTTCGCCGTCGGGGGTTTCCATCTCCCCTTCACCCTCGATCACGTGGAAGCTGTCGAAGTTGGTGGTGACGCGGTAGGGGATCTCGGCGCCCTCCACGGTGTCGATCTTCCACAATCCCGCCAGCGGGCCATTCTCCGACTGGAAAAGCCAATGGACCTGGCCCATCTTCCGGCCGTCCTCGACCAGCTGCTCCCAGGAATCGGTCGACACCGATGAACTCAACACACGACTGGCTGTTGCCATTTCTTCCTCCAGAGAAACGTGCGGTCGCCGATTGCGACCAAACCTGAATAGCGAACCTGCGCCGGGCTACGCTGCTCACTTCGACGCGCTGAGCGCCGGCGTGTGGGGTAGCAGTCGGGTAAGGGTTAAGACTTCAGGTGCTCGATGCAGTCGTCGGCGACCCGCTGACCAGACTGGATCGCGCCGTCGTAGTAGCCAATGTTGACGTCGGCCGTTTCGGTGCCGGCCCAGTGGATCCGGCCGACCGGCTCCCGCAGGGCGGGCCCAAAGGCGGTCAGGGTGCCCGGGGTGGGCACGGCCCAGTACGCTCCCCGCTGCCAGGGGGCGGCGGGCCAGGACCGTTCCAGGTACTCGATCGGATTGTTCGCCTCGGGTCCCAGATAGGTGGCCAGATCCTCCAGGACACGGGCGCGTCGCTCGTCGAGTGAACGCTCGGCCCACTTTTGGGCGTGACCGCCCCCGAAGAAGCCCACCATGCCGCCGGTTTCGACGCCTGGGACCGTATGGTCCATCCAAAAGCCCGTGGCGGTGCGATCGGAGACGATTGATCCGCTCAGGCCCTTGGCGCGCCAGAACGGCGTCTCATAGGCGACGTGCACCTTGATGATGCTGCCCATCGGCATGCGCAGGGTGAGGGCGTCGCGACGCGGGGGCATCGGCGGGCTGTAGGAGATCCGCGCGGCCATCGGCGGGGCAGTGGCCACCACCGCCAACGCCGCAGACCAGACGCCGGCGTCAGAGGTGACCGTCACCCCGTCGGCGCTCTGCGCGATCGACCGTACCGGCGCGTTCACGAGGACCGCGTCGCCCAGCGCCTCGGCCATCTTCGCGGCCAACTGCCAGGCGCCGCCCACGAACAGGCTGTCCTGGCCGCCGCCCCGGCTGCTGATCATGTGCCCGATCCCGCCGTCCGCAGCGGCGTGGTACAGCACAGTCAGCGGTGACAGCTGGCCGGGCTGGACGCAAAATATGGTCTGCGCGATCAGCCGGAAGACCGCCCGCGCCGGCTCCGAGGTCGTGGCGCCCAACAGCCAGCTCTCGAACGTCTGGGCGTCAAAGCCGTCGGCGCCCGCCACGGTCCACGGTGCGGCGACATCAAGCTTGCCGGCCACGGCCTCCAGCTCGCCCATCAGCTTGTTGAAC
>CAMLJW010000586.1 GCA_946480485.1 uncultured Streptomyces sp.
CGGTCTGCTGAATCCGCTGCCCCTGGTGACACACGAGCTGCCGCTGGAGGATTTCGAGCACGCCATCGAGCTGGTCGGCTCCGGCGACCCGAAGGTCGGCAAGGTACTGATCCGGCCCTAGAGGGTGTGGTGAAAGTCCCGCACAGCACCCGCGGCGCCAGGCACCGCACAGGACTTTCCAAACACCCCCTCACCTGGCGCCCGCGCCGCCACCCCAGGAGCCGTACGCCGGTGCGGAAGACCCTGACACTCCGCACCGGCGTACATCCACCACCACGGACCACGTCCGCATACCGAACGCGAAGAAGGACAGTTGTGACCGACGCCTCCGCCACGGCAGCCCGTCGACCCGGTGAGCAGCCGCTCGCCGCGCTCGGCCTGAGCGCACCCGCCCTCTCCCCTGACGACGCCTCGCCGCACACCTTCCCGGAGGGCGGCCGCTGGCGCACCGAGGTCCCCTCCTGCGAGGGGCCCGAGGCGCTGGGCATGGTCCTCAAGGAGGCCTCGCGGCTCGATGTGCCGATTCACCGGATCAGCCAGGGCAGCGGTGTCTGGATGCTGACCGACGCCGAGATCACCGAGATGGTCGAGGCCACCGGCGAGCGCGACATCGAGCTGTGCCTGTTCACGGGCCCGCGCGGCACCTGGGACATCGGTGGCTCGACCCGTACCGACTCCCGGGGCGGCGGTCTGCGCGCCCGCGGCCACGACGCCGTCGCCGGCTGTGTCGAGGACGCCGTTCGGGCCACCGAGCTGGGCGTCAAGTGCCTGCTGGTGGCCGACGAGGGCGTGCTGTGGACCCTGCACCGCGCGCGCGAGGCCGGGATCATTCCCGCCGACACGACGCTCAAGGTCTCGGCGCTGATCGGCCCCGTCAACCCGGCCGCGTACGCCGTGTACGAGCAGCTCGGCGGCGACTCCATCAACGTCCCCAGCGATCTGACCCTCGACCATCTCACGGAGATCCGCAGGGTCAGCGGGGCGCCCATGGACATGTACATCGAAGCGCCCGACGACCTTGGTGGTTACGTGCGGATGTACGAGGTCGCCGAGCTCATCCGGCGGGGCGCGCCGCTCTATCTGAAGTTCGGTCTGTCCAAGGCCCCCGGGATCTATCCGTACGGTGCTCACCTGCGGGATCTGGCCCTGAGCACCGCTCGGGAGCGGGTGCGGCGCGGCCGTCTCGCCCTGGATCTGCTCGCCCGGCACGGAGCGGACGGTGACATGGCTCCGCTGGGCTCCCGGCTGCCCGGCAAGCTGAAGCGGTTTGACATTTCGTCATAACGTTCCGGACAAGGTCCCTTCACAGAAGCTTTCACAGCCGCGCACAATCCGACATGACCCGGTTGTCCTCGCTTCGGTCTCGTGAGCGTCCGCGCTCGCGAAGACCGAGCCACGCCGCCACCGACCCCAAGGATTGCAGACATGCGGAACCGTAGAAGCGCCCTCACCGCCGTAGCGGCGGCCGCCTCCCTCGCCCTCACGCTCTCCGCCTGCGGGCAGAACAGCGAGGACACCAAGGGAGACGCCAAGGGCTCCACCGTCGGCATCGCCATGCCCACCAAGTCCTCCGAGCGATGGATAGCCGACGGCGCCAACGTCGAGAAGGGCCTGCAGGCCAAGGGCTACAAGACGAAGCTGGTCTATGGCGAGGACGATCCGGACCAGCAGGTCTCGCAGATCGAGAACCTGATCACCCAGGGCGTCAGCGCGCTGATCGTCGCGGCCATCGACAACAAGTCGCTGGACAACGTCCTCCAGCAGGCCGCCGACGCCGACATCCCGGTGATCTCCTACGACCGCCTGATCCTCGGCACCAAGAACGTCGACTACTACGCCTCGTTCGACAACGAGAAGGTCGGCGCGCTCCAGGGCGGCTACATCGTCGAGAAGCTCGGTCTGAAGGACGGCAGCAAGAAGGGCCCGTTCAACATCGAGCTCTTCGCGGGCTCGAACGACGACAACAACACCAAGTACTTCTTCCAGGGCGCGATGAACGTCCTGCAGCCGTACATCGACAAGAAGCAGCTGGTGGTCAGGTCGGGCCAGACCCAGCTGAACCAGCTCACCACCCTGCGCTGGGACGGCGGCACCGCCCAGAAGCGCATGGACGACCTGCTGACCGCCTCGTACAAGAAGGAGCGCGTCGACGCGGTGCTCTCGCCGTACGACGGCATGTCCATCGGCATCCTCTCGGCGCTGAAGTCCGACGACTACGGCTCCAAGGCCAAGCCGCTGCCGATCGTCACCGGCCAGGACGCCGAGGTCGCCTCGGTGAAGTCGATCATGGCGGACGAGCAGACCCAGACCGTCTACAAGGACACCCGTAAGCTCGCCGACGTCGCCACCAACATGGTCGACTCCGTGCTGAACGACAAGAAGCCCGAGGTCAACAACACCAAGACCTACAACAACGGTGCGAAGGTCGTGCCCGCCTTCCTGCTCGAGCCCGTCAGCGTCGACAAGACCAACTACAAGGAGGTCGTCGTCGACTCGGGTTACATCAAGGAAAGCGACCTGAAGTAACCGCCGGTTTTTAGGGATTGGAAGGCACGACCATGGCGGAACCCGTCCTGGAAATGCGCTCGATCGTCAAGACCTTTCCCGGCGTCAAAGCCCTGTCGGACGTCACACTGACCGTCCAGCAGGGCGAGATCCACGCCATCTGCGGGGAGAACGGCGCCGGCAAGTCGACGTTGATGAAGGTCCTCTCCGGCGTCCACCCGCACGGGACCTACGAGGGGGAGATCCTTTTCGACAAAGAGATCTGCCGCTTCAAGGACATCCGGGCGAGCGAGCAGCACGGCATTGTGATCATCCATCAGGAACTGGCCCTGGTGCCGTATCTCTCCATCGCGGAGAACATCTTCCTCGGCAACGAGCGCGCCACGCGCGGGCTCATCAGCTGGAGCGAGACCCTGAAGCACGCGACCGAACTGTTGCGACGGGTAGGGCTGGGCGACCACCCGGACACGCGTGTCGCCGACATCGGCGTGGGCAAGCAGCAGCTCGTCGAGATCGCGAAGGCGC
>CAMLJW010000587.1 GCA_946480485.1 uncultured Streptomyces sp.
GCGGCGACTTGATGACGCAGTACACGTTCTTCTCAGTGGGCAGCGGCACCGGGCCTGCGACCGACGCACCAGTACGCGTCACCGTCTCGACGATCTTCTTCGCCGAAGAGTCGATGACCTCGTGGTCGTAAGCCTTGAGCCGGATGCGGATCTTCTGTCCCGCCATGGCTACTCCGTAGTCCTGTCTCTCGTAAAACGCTCTGGCGTCCCCGGGGGTACGCGCCTCATCTCCGACCCACGCGGTCGGGCGTGTCGCTCCCTCGCTGACACGGATGTCCACAGGACATCCCTTCCAGGGGGTGCGATCGTCGACCGCGGAACCGGGGGTGAGACACCCACCGGGCGCCTGGCCGGTACCCCGCTGACACTTCCCGGAAGATTCCCGTACGTCCGCCCCAGCGCTGCCTCACGACAGTTGGGACGACGAGTACTGTGGGACTCGCTTCCGGTCCTCCCGGCGGGAGGCGCGCAGCATCGGCACTCAACCGAGCAACCCGGATAGTCTGCCATACGGGGCATGGGACTGGCCAATCGAGCTGTAGAGAGTACCCGGGCAGTGCCCCTCGTCAAACCGGAGGGGCGCAAGGGGGGCGCCGCAGGTGGGCACACGGATGTCATATGTGCGCGCGCAGAGGCCAGTGGATCAACTGACACCCTCTGTGCCAGGGTGACGCCATGAATGACTTCGGGGGCGGTCAGTGCTCGCCAGGGCAGCGGCGGTCTCGTCTCGCCGACTACGCGGACATGGCCGGACCGCCACGTACGGCGGACACGACGGGGCGGCCGCATGCAGCGGGCCGGTCACGAACCGCTCCACCGGCTCCGCCCGCCGCTCCTGGGCCGATCACTGAAACGCGGTCCCCCACGGACCCGGCCGAGGCCGGCAGCCGCGAGGTGTCCGAAGAGGAGACGGCCGCACGGCTTGCCGAGTTCGCTGCCTCGCTGGAGATGTTCCGGGGCACCGCGGTGCTCGTCCCGCTCCGTGATGACGGCTGGCTGACCGCGGACACCGGCGGCGTCCGGTGGATTCTGGCGTTCTCCGACGAGTCGGCGCTGGCCCGGTACGCGCTGGCCCGCGGCGAGGACGGCGACGAGTGGCCGTACGAGACGGTGCTCGGCGCGCGGCTGTTGGACGCGGGGGTGCCCGAGGTCGGGGTGCCGTGCGGCGTGGCACTGGACGCGGCCGACGGCCCCGAGTACGCGGTGCTCTTCCCGCCCGTGGCCGGGATCGTGCCCGACGCGTTCGCGGTGGACAGGGGCTTCACGGGTCGTGCGGACGCAGCCGACGAGGAGGGGGCGCAGCGGTGAGCGCGGGCGGCAAGGACCTCAGCACTCAGGGTCTGGATGAGATCGCCAAGGGGCTGACGCTGGCCCTGGACGAGCTGAGGGAACTCGGCATGGTCGGCGAGGCAGGTGCCGGCCGCGGGTTCGGCGACCTCGCCCTGTCGGGCCTCGACCTGGGGCACGAGGGGTTGGCGGGCAGCTTCTCCTCGTTCTGTGAGCGGTGGGAGTGGGGCGTGCGCTCGCTGATCAACGAGGGCAATGCGTTCGCCGCGAAGACGGGCCTGGCGGCAGGCACTTATTACGAGACCGACCAGTACGTCGAGGGCACGATGAAGGTCGCGGTGAACGCGGTGAGGGGCAACCCGTACGCGTCCGAGGACGAGATCACCAGGCAGAGCTGGGGCGAGATCCTGTCGGACAACGCCTACCGGGACGCGGACTACAGCGAGGAGTCCTTCGACAAGGCCTGGGACAACAGCGTGCAGGGCTGGAAGGACGCCAGTCGCGACGTGATGACCTCGCACACCATCGGCCCGCTCAACCCTGCGGACACACATGAGTACTTCGGAATATCCGATGCCGAGTACGACAGGATGATCGACGGCGCCTCCGGCCCCTCTCCCGAGGAACGAGCCCGGCAGCAGGGCGGGGACGCGGGCTGATGGGTGTCTTCGGCGATATCGGCCGCGGCTTCAACGACGGCCTGGACGCGCTGGAAGACGGTGTAGACGCAGGCAAGCGAGTGCTCGGCGAGGGCATCGACTACGCCACCGACAAGGTGGGCGACGAGCTCGACCGCGTCGGCCTGCACGGCGCCGCGGACACCGTCGAGGACTGGGGTGACGGCGTCGCCTCCGACCTCGGCGCCACGCCCGGCGAACAGCAGCTCGGCCAGACCGAGGAGGCCGACGAGCTCGTCCACGGCAACCCCGGCGCGATCCGTGCGAGCGCCGGGCACCTCAAGGACTTCAGCGCCGCCTTCGACAAGGTCGGCTCCGGACTGAGGAAGGTCGACTCCTCCGGCTGGCAGGGCCGGGGCGGCGAAAGCTTCCGCAAGAAGTTCGACGTGCACCCCACGAAGTGGCTGCACTCTGCGGACGCCTGCGAGACGGCAGCCGATGCCCTGAAGGCCTACGCGGACACCGTGCAGTGGGCGCAGCGTGAGGCCCGGGACGCCATCGAATTACACAAACAGGGCAAGCGCGCGTCCGAGGACGCCGCCAGGGCGTACAACGCGCGCGTCGACGCTTACAACGCCAACGTCAAGGCGGGCCAGGACCCTGGACCCAGGCCCGAGCCGTTCCGCGACCCGGGCGATGCCGACATCAGGGCAGCGTGGGAAAAGCTCACCGAGGCCCGCAGACAACGGGACAGCGCCGCCATACACGCCCAGGACAAGGTCGAAGAGGCGCTGGCTCACGCCCCCGCAAAGCCGCCGCTGCTGGACCGCCTCGGCAGCGACATCGCCGACGGTTACCAGGCGGTCAACGTCGAGTTCATCCATGTCGTGGGCGGTGCCATCAAGGGCACGGCCGGGCTGCTCACCTTCGTCCGCGGCCTCAACCCCATGGACGTGTACAACCTGACCCACCCTGCCGAGTACATGCAGAACGTCTCCATGACGCTCTCCGGCCTGGTATCCACCGGCGCCCACCCCGAGCGGGCGGCCAAGGCCGCCGTGGACGGGTTCAAGAAGGACCCTGCCGAATTCATCGGCCGCCTCATCCCCGAACTCATCGGCA
>CAMLJW010000588.1 GCA_946480485.1 uncultured Streptomyces sp.
TCGAGAACCCGACCGGCATCGCCACTTCGCATCTCAAGGGTGTCGACGAGACGCTGCCCGAGGGGATGACCGTCAACCCGAGCGCCGCCGACGGTCTCGATTCCTGCTCAGAGGCAGATGTCGGGCTTGACAGCTCGGCTGACTCCTCCTGGAGCCTGAGACCGATGCGGGGCCGCCCCAGGGTGATAACGATCGGGGCGGCCCCGCGGGTAGGGCCCTTGGCTTTGTTCACGAGAACCGACAGCACCTGGACACGAGATTGGGCAGCACTCGAAGTACTGCAGAAATCGAACTGGTCATGGCTTCGGGCAGCGTGGGCCCCTGCCGAGTTGGCAGGGATCCACGGCACAAGCAGCTGAGGAGCGCCGGGACCTTCCCTCGACGAGCAGCATCCTGGTCAGCGCGGCTTACTGTCTGCTGGTGGCCTGACGGCCCGGCTTTCACTTCAGGTGCCGGGTGAAGAACTGGGCCGCGGCGTCCCCCGCGAACTGCGGGACGCCGGTGTGCCCGCCCATATTGGCGTGCAGGGACTTCTCCTTGGAGCCGAAGGCATCGAACAGGTCCAGGGCCGCCTGCCGGTCGTTCCCTTCATCGTCCCACTGCAGCAGGACGTGCAGCGGAATGGTGACCTGGCGGGCCTCCTCGAACATGACGCGAGGCACGAGACTCCCGGCGAAGAGACCGGCGGCCGCGATGCGCGGCTCGACCACCGCAAGGCGAACGCCGATGGAGATCACTCCCCCCGAGTACCCGACCGGGCCGCCGATCTCGGGGAGCGAAAGGAGGGCGTCCAGGGCGGCCTGCCATTCCGGGACCGCCTTTTCGACGAGCGGGAGGATGAGCGCGTCGATGATCTCGTCGCCGACCGGCTCGCCGGCCTCCATGGCCCGGCGCAGGTCGGCGCGGGCCTGCTCGGCGGCGGCCCAACGGGGCCGGTCACCGCTCCCGGGGAGCTCGATGGTGGCCGCGGCGAAGCCGTCCGCCGCGGCGTGCCGGGCGCGCCCCGCCAGCCGGGGGTACATCTTGCGCAGTCCGAGCGGGGGGTGGCCGAGCAGGATCAGCGGCACCGGTGCGGACGCGGATGCGGGCGTCCACAGGATGCCGGGGATCTCGCCGAGGGTGAATTCGCGCTCGAGGACATCGTCGTCGAGACGCTGTTCAGAAGTGAAATGCATGGTCGTGCCTTTCGGGAGTGCGCTTGAGCGGCGCTCCCGGACGACCTACCGCCCGACCGTGACCCCGGAGGAGAGCACCCATGTCGATACTGCGTTCACGGGTACCACCTCCTCAATCTCTCGCACGGCCTCCGGAAACGTAGCAGTGGTCACGGTGGACCGCCAAACGGGTTCTTGCTCGGGTTCCGTAGCCGGATGCCATGGAGTCGGAACACCACGCAGAGCAGCGACTGGGCTACTGGCGGGAGGAAGTCATTCCGACTGTGCACTATTCCTCCTGGTGACCAGCGTTCACCGCTCTTGCCTCAACGCCGTCGTGAAGATCGCTGTGTGGCGGGCGATGTGTGCCGCGTCGGTGCGGTAGAGACAGTCGTGTCCGGCGGCGATGTGCTCGGCGAACGCGGCGTTGCCAGCGTCGGCTTGCTACAGGAGAGATCATGCGCGAACTGAGTCACCCGTGCCAACTTTCGCCGGACGTATAAGCCTCGATCCACCGGTCGGTTCTGAAGCCGGTTTTGGGAGTGTCATTTGACAGGCCCTCTGGGCACTCTCACGGGCGATGTCTCCGCGCTCCGGGTCCTTGCCCAGGCCGCCCTTCGGCTGCGGGAGAGAGAGTCATGCGGCGGTGTCGCGGGGGACGTGGGGCAGGCCCCAGGCGGCGCGGAACCGGCTGAGCAGCAGTTGGGCACCGGCCGGTGAGACGGCCAGTTCGAGGCGTGCCTCGGCCAGTCGTTGCAGCATTCCGTCGTATCCCACGTCCGTGAAGGCATGCTGGTCCGGAAACTTTTCTTTGTCGGCGAAGAACGCGAGGAGTGTCAGGACGAAGTCGGTGTAGGCACGCAACTCGTCCCACGTGCGCTGGGTGCTTTCCGCGTGCGCCTCCGTGAAGGCCTCTGGGGGTGCTGTCGCCTGGTCGACCAGGCGTTGCATGGCCTCGTGCATGAGTGCGGCCCGGCCGTCCTCGTGGCGTTTCCCACAGTGCGGGCAAGCCCAAGGCGGCCCTGGCAAGCCCCGTTGTCGGTGGCGGTTGGGAGGCATGGACATGGATGAGGAGTTGCTGCGTGGCCGGGTCTACGGCGCCGACCCCCAACCCGGGCCCGCTGCCATGGCAGACCTGCGCCGCGTGATTCCGTTCAAGTGACGCGGGCGGCTTGTGTGTGGGGCTGCCGTGCCGGGTCACTGGCGCGTGCGCCATGCTCCGTACAGCCCAACGACTGCTCCGATGACCGTGGAGAAGCCGGCGTCGCCGACGACGAGGTATACACCTGCGGCGAGACCGAGGAGCGCGACCATGCCGATCAGGTCGAGTGTGCGGCGGCAATCTGGATGGAGGCCGTTCGTGGAGGAGTGGCCGAGCGTCTGGGGAGCGCTGTCTGAGTCGTTGTCGATGTTGTCCATGAAACCAGCAAAAGGGCTGATCCCCTGGGGTCCTAGCGATCCGAATGACGTCGCGGGCACCCGCACGACACGTACCATGTGTCGAACAGTCAGCGCCGAGCGACAAGTGGGAGTTCCGTTCGGGATCGTTCGGCGGACTACGTAGACGTTCGAGAGACGCCGCCACTACTGTTGCGTCACGTTGGAGTTGAAGGGACCACGGGGTGACGAGCAGCGGCTACGAGCCGGATCAAGAAGATCTTGAGGCAGCCGCAGCGTTCGATGCCTCGTATGCCGAGTTCACGGATCAGCTGAACCGGCTGCACATTGCTCACGGCGCCCCCTCGTACAGCGAGATAGCCAAGGCATCCGTGCGACCCAAGCTCTCGAGAGCTGGGATTACCGAAGCCCTTACAGGTAAACGTCTGCCCCCGATGCCTTCCCTGCTGGAGTTCGTGCGTGTGGT
>CAMLJW010000589.1 GCA_946480485.1 uncultured Streptomyces sp.
ACCCCGCAGGCGAGGCACAGCTCGTGCGGATCCGTGTACACGAGCTGAACGCTCAGGCACAGCGGGCACTTCGCCCTCGTACGGACCCGCCGCAGCTGAGCACGCTGGTACGTCGTCGTCCCTGCCCAGTAGCCCTCCGCGCTGTGCAGCATCGCCCAGGCGAGGCACTGTGTACGTACCGGACACGAGCGGCACCAACGCTCCTCGGCGGTCGCGGCCTCTTCCTCGGTTTCGATGTCGGGGATGAAGTCGAAGTCGGCGGTGGCGCAGGGGGCGTTGTTCTGCCAGGCGACGTCTTCGGCGGAGAAGTACTCGACGATGCTCATGTCAGCCGCCTCAGGGGCACGGGGTGCCGTCGGCGACGGACCACGAAACTGATCCGTTGACGAGGCACTGCCGGATCCGGCCCGCCTTATGCAGCCGCTGGCAGGAGAGTTGCACGATCGCCCGGTCAAGACCGGTCTGGGCGGCGAGTTCGGCGCGGGTGGCGTGGCCGTCTGCGATCAGCGCGTAGATGGTGTCGTCGCGGGCGATCACTTGTGGGTCTCTCGGGCGGCCGGGGCGGCGGGCGGTCTGCTGCATGATGACCTCACATTCAGTTAGCCGGGCGACTGAAACTCATTATGCAGCGGTGATGCTGTGAAAGTTGCGACCGGAACGAACTCCCGTACATCAGTGCCACACTGCCGTCCGAGGTGCCAGACGGAGAAGAGCAGGCCGCCTCAACACGCGCGCCTTGGAGGTGGTTGTGGACGCCGCCATGGTCACGGCCCTCGCAGCTCTGATCGCCGGGCCAGTGGCCGCGGCAGCCGCCATGTACGGAACCCGGGGCGCCACCCGGGCCGCCCAGGAGGGCAACGCAGTGACCGGACTCAGCAGCCTCACCAACGAGCTCCAGGAAGAACGCAAGGAGCTACGTGCGGAACTGGCAACAGTACGCGCGGAACTGGCCGCAGAAAGGGCAGAGGCGACCCGCCTGCGGCTGCTGGTGCATCAGCTTGGGGGGCAGCCGTGACACGCACGGAGAACGCCCTGTACCGGGCCCGTCATCTGCTGTGGATCGTGGGCGCGTTGCTGTTCCTGGGCGGGGCGATCGGGGTCGCGTTCATTCAGATCGACAGGGAGGCGCGGCGCGCGGATCTGCTCGCGCAGGAGGCAGATCTACGGGGGACGGCTGTGTCCACGTTGGCGGGGGACGTACGGGCGCTCAGGCAGCAGGTGCAGGCGGAGGGTGAGACGCCGGTTGCGCCGGATCCGACGCGGGCGGTGGAGGATTTGCCGGAGCGGGCGGAGGTGCCGGTGCCGATCCCGGGGCCGCGCGGGGCCCAGGGCGAGAAGGGCGAGCCAGGGGCGTCCGGGAAGCCGGGCAGGGATGGAGTCGACGGCAGCCCGGGAGTCGACGGGGCGCCGGGCGTCCAGGGCGAAGCAGGCGTCCAGGGGGAGCAGGGTATCCCTGGGGAGAAGGGCGAGAAGGGCGATACCGGGGAACGTGGGGAGCCGGGTCCGACCTGCCCCGACGGCTACTCGTTGCAGGCGCCGTCGTGGGATCCGGATGCGTTGGTGTGCCGTCGTGATGGGGCGCCGCAGCCGTCGGAGAAGCCAGGTGAGGGGCAGGGGTCTGGGTTGTTGGCGTTGGATCCGCAGCGCCGCCAGTACGCGTGAGGGAGGTCGCTGTGGCTCGGATGCTTGGCAGTCGTGTGTGGCGCGGCCAGACGCTTGAGGACGCGCCCCTGACTCGCAAGCACTGGCGGGCCAGGGAGAAACGGCAGTGGCGGCGGGAAGCTGGTCTGTCATCCTGAGGCCATGGACCCGGTCCCCATGTCCGCCTTTCAGCGCTCGGGCGCGCTGTGGCTGCCGCCGCAGCCGCCGCCGGAGCCGGAACCGCCCGTGACCATCCGCATGGTCGACGGCGTCCGGCGCGCGGGAGATTACGGCTCGTGGCGCATGTCGTGGAACGTCGAGGCCGAGCTCGCCACCGTCGTCGGCCCGGTGCCGTACAACTTGTTCCTCGCGAAGGCGCGGAAGCTCTGCGACCGTGAGTTGCTGCACGGCTGTCCGTGCGGGTGCCGGGGCGACTTCCATCCGCCGGAGGAATGCCAGGGCTGCTGACCGGTCTACGCCGCCTCGACGAGCTCGTATCGCTCCCGCGCGACAGCTGTCACCCACTCGTCCCTCAGCTGCTCGTACAGCGCCCGCTCCGCCTGCGTCCACTCCCGATCCCGCGCACCGCGTACGACGGCACGGATCGCCTCGTTCACGGCCGCAGCAGGCCGCACGACGCCCGGGGCGGAAGGGTTGGGGGACATGGGTCAAGCCTACGGATTCTAGGCCCCGATCACTCACGCCCAGGCCGCCCCTTCCAGAGCCCTCACATGAGAGTGGTCCCGCCCCATACCCTGACAGTGACGAGCTGTACAGAGAGGGGCGAGACCGTGCCAGAAGATGCTACCCCGGACCCTTACGCTGACCCGATCCGATTCGGTCAGCGGTTGCAAGTTCTCCGCGAGCGCCGGGGCATGAGCCAGGCGCAACTCGCCGACCTCGTCGGCATCTCCGAACACACCCTCCGAAAACTGGAGAACGGCCAGCGGAAAGCACCCGACATCGAGCGGGTCATGCTCATCGCCGAGGCACTCAGGGTCCGAGACCTCGCCGAACTGACAGGCCGCCCAGACATGCACGTTGACCTCTTCATCGGGCCGGGGCATCCGCGCCTCGCTGCCGTGAAAGCCGCCATCGACTCGTTCTCCCTCTCCCCGAGCATCGAGCCGCCCCGGGTTGCACATCTGGAGGCCCGCCTGCACGCCGCATGGAACGCACGCCACCAGGCGAAGAACCACCGCGAGGTCATCGGCAAGCTGCTGCCGGACCTGATCCGCGACGCGCAGGCCCTCGTCCGGCACGCAGACTCGGCCAACGACCGCCGGCGCGCGCAGGCCCTTCTCGCCGAGGCGTACAGTCTGAGCCAGTTCTTCATTGCGTACCAGCCGGACAGCGCGCTGCTGTGGCGTGTC
>CAMLJW010000590.1 GCA_946480485.1 uncultured Streptomyces sp.
GAGCGCAGCGGATACGTACGCGTGCCGGCCAGACCCGCGAGGTGCTCCGGGCTGATGCCTCGCTGCCACAGCACGACGGCGTGGCCCTCGACATCGATGCCACGGCGACCGGCGCGGCCGGTCAGCTGTGTGTACTCGCCGGGGGTGATGTCGGCGTGCTGTTCGCCGTTCCACTTGACGAGCTTCTCCAGTACCACCGAACGGGCGGGCATGTTGATGCCCAGCGCCAGCGTCTCGGTGGCGAACACGGCCTTGACCAGGCCGCGTACGAAGAGTTCCTCGACGACCTCCTTGAACGTCGGCAGCATGCCCGCGTGGTGGGCAGCGATGCCGCGCTCGAGGCCTTCGAGCCACTCGTAGTAGCCCAGTACGTGGAGGTCCTCGGCCGGTATGGAGGACGTGCGCCCCTCGACGAGGGCGCGGACCTTGAGGCGTGCCTCCTCGTCGTTCAACCTGAGGCCCGAGTACAGACACTGCTGAACGGCGGCCTCGCAGGCCGCGCGGCTGAAGATAAACGTGATGGCGGGCAGCAGCCCCTCGGCGTCGAGCCGCTCGATGACCTCGGGGCGGCCTGGTGTCCACACCCGCGATCTCTGGCGCCGCTCGCGCTCGCGGTCGGCCTCGCGCATGGCGCGGCCCCGTCTGCGGTCCTGGTACGAGGGGCGGGTCGCCTCCATGCGGGCCAGGCGCGTGAGGTCGGGGTTGACGGCCTTCTTGTGGCCCTCGCCCTCCTCGAACAGGTCGTACATGCGGCGTCCGGCCAGCACGTGCTGGAACAGCGGCACGGGACGGTGCTCGGCGACGATCACCTCGGTGTCGCCGCGGACGGTGTCGAGCCAGTCGCCGAACTCCTCTGCGTTCGACACCGTCGCCGACAGCGACACCAGAGTCACCGACTCGGGGAGGTGGATGATCACTTCCTCCCAGACGGCGCCGCGGAAACGGTCCGAGAGGTAGTGCACCTCGTCCATCACGACGTAACCGAGTCCGAGGAGGGTCCCCGAGCCCGCGTAGAGCATGTTCCGAAGCACCTCGGTGGTCATCACGACCACCGGTGCGTCGGAGTTGATGCTGTTGTCGCCGGTGAGCAGGCCGACCTGCTCAGCACCGTAACGACGCGCCAGGTCGGTGTACTTCTGGTTCGACAGCGCCTTGATCGGCGTGGTGTAGAAGCACTTCTTGCCCTGCTGGAGGGCAAGGTGGACGGCGAACTCGCCCACGATCGTCTTGCCCGAGCCGGTGGGAGCGGCCACCAGCACACCCTTGCCCGCCTCGAGCGCCTGGCAGGCCTCGATCTGGAAGGGGTCGAGGCCGAAGTCGTACATCTCGCGGAACGACGCGAGCGCGGTGGCCTGCTCGGCAGCGCGCTGCCGCGCTGCCGCGTACCGCTCGGCCGGTGAGAGGTCCTCTGTCATCGTGCTTTCGAGACTACCGGCCACCACTGACAACAGGACGATCAATATCCGGAATCCGCGCCTGAGCACAGAGATGTCGATGTCGCACAACCGGCTCCCGTACGACCATGCGTCCGTACGGAGAATCTGGCGCCCGAAACGCGGAAGCGGCCGGCTGCCCCGCGCCGGCGTCCCGATCTTTCGACTCGTTCGCCGCCGGGGCCGACGCTCAGGCCGGTGTCGAGACCCCGACCGTGCTCAGCCCTTCGGGCCTGCGCGCTCCCCCACGTGCTCGGCTTCTCCCCAAGTCCTCGACTTCGCTCGAGCAGGGGCCCCCATCAGCGGGGACCCCCATGCGCTCTCGACACCGGCACGCCCCTTCGGCTCACTCACGTGGCCGCGTCCCCGGTGGGATTCACGAAGAGGGTGATCTCGCCGGTCACGGCCGGACCATGCGAGGTCATCCGCGATCCTCAGGTCACGTCGTCGTAACCGTTGACTGGGTCACGGTCCCGGTCGCTGTCCGCCTGCGCGGGCAGCGCAGGGCCGGCCGACACGGATTCGATCTCGCCGATGTACTAGGGCGTGAGGTCGAGGTCGGAGGCCTCGTCGTCGTCCGGGTCCTCGGCCTCGCGGCGGGCCCTGCGGCGGTCGTTCATCAGCGAGACACCGGTCGCGGCGAAGTACAGGATCCAGATCGGCCCGGCGAGTGCCAGCATCGTCAGCGGGTCCGTGCTGGGTGTGGCGATCGCGGCGAAAAGGGTGATGCTCATGATCATGCCGCGCCACCAGCCGGCCATGCGCTTGCCGGTGATCACCCCGGTCATGTTGAGCATCACCAGGAGCAGCGGCAACTCGAAGGAGAGACCGAAGACCACCACCATCCGCGTGACGAGGTCGAGCAGGTCGTCCAGTGGCAGCAGGTTGTCGACGCCGAACGGCGTGAACTCGATCAGAACCTTCGCGGTGGTGGGCAGCACCTTGTACGCGAAGAAGGCGCCGCCGAGGAACAGCGGGACACCCGTCGCGACGAACGCGTAGGCGTACTTCTTCTCTCTCCTGTGCATGCCGGGCGCGACAAAGGCCCAGAGCTGGTAGAGCCAGACCGGCGAGGCAAGGATGACGCCCGCCATGAGGGACACCTTCAGCGCCAGGGTGAAGGGCGTGAGCAGACCGTTGATCGTGATCCGCGCACAGGGGTTGGTGTTGTTGGCAGCCTTCGCCAGTTCCTCGAACGACTTGGAACAGCCCACCTCGTCGAGGATCGGCTCGGTGAAAAAGTTGATGATGTCGTTGTAGAAGAAGGCTGCGACCACCGTGACGAGGACGATGGCCAGCATCGCCTTCGCGAGCCGGTTGCGGAGCTCACGAAGGTGCTCCGCGAGGGGCATCCGCCCCTCCGGATTCTCTTCCTTCTTGCGGGCAGACTTGAGCAACCCACGTTCCCATCTCGTGCAGCGGGCCGGAGGTCACCGGCCCTGCGTCAGCGCTTCGTGGTGTCCGTCGGCTCGTTGACCGGGCGCGCGTTCGTCGCGTCGCCGGGGGCGGCCTGGATGATGCGCTGGGCGGGGGGCTGCTGGTCGCTGTTGTTGTTCGGCGGGTCCGCCGGCTCGCCG
>CAMLJW010000591.1 GCA_946480485.1 uncultured Streptomyces sp.
GTGGCCAAGTTGTCCTGCTGCGCAGGCTGAGCCCCCGAGGAGGGACAGGAGTCGATCATGGCAACGGAGCGGAGCACGAGGCGGGCCCGGCCGATGACGGTCGGGGAACTGTCCCACCGCACCGGGGTACCGGTGAAGACGCTGCGTGAGTACACCGACCTCGGGCTGATCTACACCCTCGGCCGCAGCCCGGCCAACTACCGGCTGTTCACCACAGACGCCCTGTGGTGTGTGCGCTTCATCGGCGAACTGCGCAGTCTCGGCCTGACCGTCGCCGAGATCCGCGAACTGACCACCGCATATCTCGACAGCCCGGACCGGCCGGCCGGCCCATGCCTGGCCGAGCTGCTGCACCGCTCCCGCGAACGGCTGCTGCGGCGCATCACCGCCCAGCAGCAGATCCTGGACCGGATCGAGAAGTTCGAGACCGAGCACCAGCAGCACCTCGACGAGGACGCGCTTTGCTGGGCCGGAGATCCGCACGGCTGCGACCCGCGGGCTTGACCCTCACCCCGGGGGCAGACCCTACGGTCGGCAGCATCGGACCCACCCATACCCAGGGAAGGGAAGAACCCGCCGTGGACACCGACACCCAGCAGCTCGCTGCCCGCTTCACCGAGACGGTCAACCACGCCCCCGGCGTCAAGCTCTGGCTGCTGCGCCCCCTGCTGGCGCTGCTGGCAGGCGGTGAGCCGGTCACCATCGACCAGCTCGCCGCCCAGGCAGGCCGCGCCGAGGACGAGATCCGCGAGGCGCTGGCCGAAATGCCCGATACCGAATACGACACCGAAGGCCGCATCATCGGAGGCGGCCTCACTCACAATCCCACCCCGCACCACTACCAGACCGGCGACCGCACCCTGTATGCCTGGTGCGCCATGGACACCCTGGTCTTCCCGGCCATCATCGGCCACACCGCCCAGGTCACCTCCCCGTGCCGGGCCACCGGCGAGCCGGTCCGCCTCGCCGTGACCCCCGACGGGCCCACGCACGTGGAGCCGGCCACGGCCGTCGTCTCCGTGGTCACCCCCCATGCCCCGACCTCGGTTCGCGCCGCCTTCTGCAACCAGGTCCACTTCTTCGCCAGCGCCGACGCCGCCAAGGACTGGCTCACCGAGCACCCCGACGCCCAGGTCGTGCCGGTCGCCGACGCCTTCGAGGTCGGACGCCCCCTCATCGAGCACGTCCTCACCGGTAGCGCCCCGTCCCACTGCTGCTGAGCCCAACCAGCAGACTCCTGCCCAACGGCCCCGGCCGCCGTGGGAGACGGGACCCGGCGATCGACGCCGCGGAGCCGAAGGCCCAGGCCAAGCGCCAACTCGAATCGGCCGCACGAAAGTCGTCCCGGTGGCACGGGGGAAGCCACCGGGACGGCTCCGCTCAGTGTAGGACCGCTGGCCCATGCCGGTCGCCTACTCGGACGTCTTGACCATGTTCTTGCCGCAGCAGCACGTCGGGCTCTGCTGGCCGCCGCAGGTCGGCGGGGCCGACTTGGTCACGGTCAGCTCGCACCCGCAGTTCGCATCGGGGCAGCGGTATACCTCACCCTCGCGAAACGGCATGTCAGCCGCCTTTCGTCGCGTTCCATCCGTACACCGCGACGCTAGAACCCGGCCCCCGGGGCAAGGTCAAGAATGGGAGTGAGGAGGCAATGCCGCGTAGTTAAGAAGCTGCTGGTGAGCGTCAACTTGATCACTGGGGTGGGTGCGGCCTTACCAACACGGAGAACGGGACCTCTGCTACCTGCGGTGAAGCCGTCCAAGGTCTTCACGCCGAGCAGGGGTCCCGTGGTCCGAGCAGTCTGCCATGACCAGTTTCGTCCGCACCATCACCGTTGCGGAGGGCGTCTTCGCGCCGGGTCACCTCGGGGAGTTGACGCAGTACCTTCCCTTCGAACTGGTCGACGACGTGCTGACGCGGACACGGACGGCGCAGAGGAGACTACGTCTGCTGCCCTCTCGGGTAGGGGTGTACTTCGTGCTGGCGCTGGCCGTCTTCCCAGCGCTCGGATACGTACGGGTCTGGGGAAAACTCGTTGCAGGGTTGGGGCCGCTGCGTCTGGCCCGGCCCTCCGAGAAGGCCCTGCGTGATCTGCGGCGAAGAGTCGGCATGGCGCCGCTGAGGATGTTGTTCGAGTCGGTGGCCGGGCCGATGGCACAGCCAGGCACTCCGGGCATCTGATATCGGAAGTGGCGCACGGTCGCCTTCGACGGCTGCAGCTCGCTGCGTGCCCCCGACCATCCGCGCGTCCGCGCCTGGCTGGGCAAGATGTTGCACACCCACGGCCCGGAGGGCTACCCGCACCTGCGGCTGATGGCCCTGTGCGAGACCGGAACCCGAGGCCTGCTCGGTGCCGTCTTCGGCCCCACCCGGCACGGCGAGACCCACTACGCCTGCCGTCTGCTGCCCCTGCTCAACCACACGATGCTCCTGCTGGCCGACCGCGCGTTCGCCGGGGACGACTTCCTCATCCGCACCGCTGACACCGGCGCTCAGCTGCTGATCCGCCTGAACACCCGCCGCCGCCCCACCATCTGGACACCTCTGCCCGACGGATCGTTCCTGACCCGAATCCAGGACCGCACCTTCCGCATCATCAACGTCGACATCACCGCCACCTGCGACGACGGCACGAAGGTCGGCGACCACTACATGCTGGTCACCACCCTGCTCAACCACCGCACCGACCCCGCCGCACAACTGGCCCGCCTCTACCACGAACGCTGGGAAGCCGAATCAGCCTTCCTCGCCCTGCGCCACACCCTGCTCACCGGACGCGTCCTGCGCTCCACCGACGCCTACGGTCTGGAACAGGAGCTGTGGGCCCTGCTCACCGTCTACCAGGTCCTGCGCCGGGCGATGTGTGACGCGGTGGAGTCCCGCCCCGGCACCGACCCCGACCGCGCCGGCTTCACCATCGCCCTCCAGACGGCCGCCGATCAGATCACCGCCGCTTCCCACATCACCGCCGACGACGAAGACGGCCAGAGAAGCATCGCCCG
>CAMLJW010000592.1 GCA_946480485.1 uncultured Streptomyces sp.
GAAGGGTCATGACACGCTCGCCTCCGCTTCGCCGTCGACCGCGGCGGAGGTGCGACCGATGTCCAGCTCCAGGTCGTCCAGCAGCAGGTCGCCGTCGGCCGAGTACAGCACCGTTCGCGTGCCCGCCGTCCGGCGCACGGTGAGGCGGATACGCAGTTCGGCGTCTTCACTGCTGGCCGAGTCGAGGTCGAACCCCGCAGCCCTCTCCCCGCCCGTGGTGACGGGCCTGCTGAGCTGTGCGTTTCCGAGCGCTGTGGCCAGCAGCTCCAGGAGCAGGCCGAGCGCCGCTGACGTGAGGCGTACCTCGGCGAACCGGCCGGACGCGCTGCGCAGTTCGTCGGCTGCCGCCGCTCTGGCCGCTACACGCTGACGGGCTGCCTCCCTCAGCAGCTGCTTCTGCGCGGAGTGGTCCTCCACCGCTGAGGCCCGGCCCCGCTGAGCTCGGCTGCCTCTTTCGCGCAGGGCAACCGGAACCTCGACCACCGGACCGGTCCACCAGCTCGTGTAGGCGGGCACCACCTCGTCGGTGGCCGGAGGTGTGCCCAGATGGCGGGCGCCGTACAGCCCGAAGGCGGCGACGGCGATGTCGTGTGCGTCCCGCGGCGCCGCTTCGTCGAACCAGCGGGCCAGCCGCAGCAGATCCTTGCGCCGGGACATCTCCCCGGTGGCCGACCGCAGCATTCGCTTGGCGTTGGCGAGCAGCGACTGCAACGCGCGCAGGGTGGCATCGCGTAGCTGGTCGACCTGGCTGCCCTGGCCATCGGTGTTGCTGAACCAGCCGCGCAGGCCCTCCCAGTCCGCGAATTCGCGGCCCCGGCTGCGCCGGATCCGGACCTCCGGGCGGCTTTCGCCCTGCGCCTGCCCCGAGAGCCCGGTGAGCCCCTGGGCGTGGGAGTCCAGCCGGTCCAGCAGAGCCGGGATGTGTGGCCACAGGGTGTCCAACGCCGCCGAGATCCGGGGCGCGCGGAACGCCACGTCCTCGGTGATCGCCTCGACGTAGTCCAGGAGCAGCTCCTTGAAGCCCTGGTACTCGGCGCTGTCCAGGTCGTAGCGGGACAGCACCTGGCCGAGGTAGGCGTAGAAGTCGCGTATGGAGTCCGCGAATTCGGTGAACTGCACGAACAGCGTGCTGATCCGCTCCAGTCCGTCCTGCGGCTCGACGCCGCCCGGCGCGGTCGCGAGGTCGGCCAGTTCCCGTAGTCCGCGCTCGACCAGTGCCAGCAGTTCGTTGCTCACCTCGCGGGCGGCGTCGGCTTCGGCCAGGACTCCGTCGGCGTCCCGCTGGACGCGTTCGCCCAGTTTCGACAGCTGGTAGCGCGAGCGGGAACGCTGGTACTCGCTGATGCTGGACGCGTTCACCGTGTGGCTGCTGCGGAGCAGGTTTCCCCACTGGACCAGCTGTTCCAGTCGAACCGTGAGGGTGTCGGCGTCGAGTCCTGCGGCGGAAGCATCGGCCTGGCGCAGTTTCGCCATGATGTCCGGGACGGCGAGATCCGCCAGCAACGTTCCGCAGAAGACCCGCATGATCGCGACGTGCTCCAGCCGCTCGGGCGCGCTGAGGTACGTGTACGCGTTCAGCCGCCGGCGCGCCTCCTCGTCGGCGTCCTGACCTGCACCGGATGCTGATGCCCCCATGCCCGTGAGGTTACGCGGCGCATGGGGGCGCCACCGGTGAGTGGCCGAAAATGCCACGGACGTGTGCCGGCCTGTGGCGGTTCCCGTGGCAGCGGCCTGTGCGGCATGCGGGCGTTCGGCGTCCCCGGCTCACCCTGAATGGGCCCTTCGGTTTCTGCGCTGGGTGGCCTCCAGGAGGATGGGGTACGTTCAGGCCGATATCGATGGGGGCGGAAGACGGAAGGAGGCACGCGGTGTCGTACGAACCCAAACTCGCCGCGGCTCTTTCCGGTGCGACTCTGCGCCAGCTGTCCCACTGGCGCCGGGCCTCCGGGCCCAAGGGCGCCGTGCTCGTGCCCGAGATCTCCAGCGAGAGGCCGATCCTCTACTCCTTCCGCGACGTTGTCGCACTCCGCATCTGTGTGCAGCTGCGCGAAGAGGCTTCGTTGCAGAAGATCCGCCGTGCGCTGAACACGCTCCGGGAAGATCCCGGCGAGTCGAAGCACCTCTCCTCGTACAAACTTGTCGCGGGTCCGGACACGATCTATCTGGCTGAACCCGACCATGCCGTAGACCTGATCAAGGGGGGCAACGTGGTCATCCACCAGATGGTGGATGTTCTCGCGCCCTTCTATAAGGACGGCCGTAGCATTCCCGCTCTGCTCACTCCCCGTGAGCACGTCGCGGTCGACGCGTCGGTACGCGGCGGAGAACCGGTCATCCAAGGCACCAGGATCCCGGCGTCAGATGTCGCTGCCCTCGTAAGAGACGGCATCCCGCCGGACCAGATCGGTGAGTTCTACCCAGGCGTGACGGCAGAGGCCGCCCGGGACGCCGCCGACTTCAGCGAGTACGTCGACAGCTATGGCAGCAGCGAGCCCCGGCAGGTCGTCGCTTGAAACTGCTGCTCGACGAGAACGTGCCGCGCCCCATGGCCGAGATCGTGCGCATCCTGCTGAAGGCCCATGAAGTCGTCCACGTCCACGACCTTAAGGGCTGGACGGGCACGAAGGACATCGAGCTGTACGCCAACGCCAAGGCCGACGGCTTCGAGGTCGTCATCACCAACGACACCAAGCAGCTCAGCCGGCCACTCGAAGTGGCGGCCATCGCACAGTCGGGCCTGCATCGCATCGAGTACCGCCAGAACAACAAGCACGGTGGCCTGGTGGGCCTGGGCACGGCGATCGCCACTGTCTGCGCGGCCCTTCCTCACGCCCTGTCCGAACTCGAAGCAGCTGACGGCCAGCGTCTCGTCTCTCTGACGTCGATCGACCCGACCCGGCAGAAGCGCCTCCAGATCACGGACCCGGCCGTCGTCCCGCCGAAGCACTGGCCGGGGCGTGATTCGGCCTCTGAGTCCTGA
>CAMLJW010000593.1 GCA_946480485.1 uncultured Streptomyces sp.
CGGCCGGATCCTGAAGCCGCGGACCCCGCTGAGCCCGCTGAGCCTGTCTGAGCCCGTCTGAGCCTAGGCGCGCCGCCCCCGCAGCCATACGTACACGGGGATTCCCGCGAACAGGAACAGCACCCCCTGGTAGACCGCCGCGTAGCCCGCGCCGGCGATCAGCCAGAAGGAGACGGCGAAGGACAGGACGGCGACGATCAGGTCGCGGGCCAGGCCGGCGGGACGTACGCGCTCGCGGGTGCCCTGGGCGAGCCAGTACAGCTGCGCCGCGGCCGACAGCAGGTAGGGCACACAGCCGGTGAAGGTGGTGATGAGGATGAGGGCGCGGAAGGTGGTGTCCGGGCCCGCCGCGTAGTTGAGGGCGATGAGGAGCGTACCGAGGACCGTGCAGGCCAGCACGCCGAAGCCGGGGACACCGCCCTTGCCGACGCGGGCGAAGAGCGCGGGGAAGAGTCCGTCCCTGGCGGCGGCGTACGGCATCTGGGCGCTCATCAGGATCCAGCCGTTGAGGCAGCCGACCATCGAGGCGAGGGCGACGGCGGCGATGAGCGTACCGCCCCAGTGGCCGCCCGCCATCGCGTCGACGGCGTCGGCGAACGGCGCCCCGGACTCGGCGAGTTCACCGTGCGGTACGAGGCCGAAGACCGCGACTGTGCCGAGCAGATAGACGAGGGCGGAGGCGAGCGTGCCCAGGACGCTCGCGCGGCCCACCGTGCGCTCCGGGTCGCGCACCTCGCCCGCGCTCATCGCGGCCGACTCGACGCCCAGGAAGCTGTAGAGGAGCAGCGCGGCGGAGGCGGCCAGGGCACCGGGCACGCTGTCGCCGGAGGCGTTGAAGGGGCCGAAGTTGTCGGTGTCCATGAAGAAGAGGCCGACGGTGGCGACGAGGAGCAGGGGGACGAACTTCAGGACGGTCGAGACGATCTGCACGCCGCCGACCCAACGGGTGCCGGCGAAGTTCGCGGCGGCGGGCAGCCACAGTGCGGCCAGTGCCACCGCCGCCTCCAGCGCCCTGTTGTCGCCCAGCGGCAGCAGCACGTCGGCGTATCCGACGGTCGCGACGGCGAGGGCGGCGGTGCTGACCCAGGCCATCGTCCAGTACGACCAGGCCGACAGGAAGCCGGCGAACTCGCCGAACGCGTCGCGCGGGTACACGTACAGACCGCCGGTGACCGGGCTGCGGCGCGCGAGCTTCCCGAAGAGCAGCGCGAGCAGCACCGCGCCCACGGACAGGACGAGGAGGGCGAGCAGGCTGACCGTGCCGTACGGGGCGACGGTGGCGGGCAGGGCGAAGATGCCGCCGCCGATGATGTTGCCCATGACGAGGGCGGTGGCGGCAGCGAGACCGAAGCCCTTGGGGCGTATGGACGCCGGGGCCTCGTCGGTCGGCGGTGCGGGCTCGGCGGCTTCGGTGGTGTCTGCGGCAGGCATGAGTCTGTCCAGGGGAGAGGGGAGGAACGTGATCGTATCCCGCGATCCCACATGGTGGTCGATCTCTTCATGCACTGGACCCGTCGGTCGTCGCTTCGAGTAGCTTCACAACATGGCCAGCGACACCACCCACACCCTTGCCGATGCCCTCGCCACCGGCTCTGTCGTTCTCGACGGCGGCATGTCGAACCAGCTCGAATCGGATGGGCACGACTTGGGCGACGAGCTGTGGTCGGCGCGGCTGCTCGCCGAGCAGCCGGAGGCGATCACTCAGGCGCATCTCGCCTACTTCGAGGCGGGCGCGGACGTCGCGATCACCGCCAGCTACCAGGCGACCTTCGAGGGGTTCGCCCGACACGGCATCGTCCGCGAGCGTGCGGCCGAGCTGCTCGGGCTCAGTGTCGAACTCGCCCGCGAGGCCGCCCGGCAGGCCGAGGCCAAGGGCGTGCCGCGGCCGTTGTGGGTGGCGGCGTCGGTCGGTCCGTACGGGGCGATGCTCGCGGACGGTTCGGAGTACCGGGGGCGGTACGGGCTGAGCGTGGCCGAGCTGGAGCGGTTCCACCGGCCCCGGCTGGAGGTGCTGGCCGCCGCCGTTCCCGATGTCCTCGCCCTGGAGACGGTGCCGGACGCCGACGAGGCCCGGGCGCTGCTGCGGGCGGTGCGCGGGCTGGGCGTACCGGCCTGGTTGTCGTACAGCGTCGCCGCGGACCGGACGCGCGCCGGACAGCCGCTGGAGGAGGCCTTCGCGCTCGCCGCCGACGTCGACGAGGTGATCGCGGTCGGCGTCAACTGCTGCGCCCCCGAGGACGTGGACGGCGCGGTCGCGACCGCCGCACGGGTGACCGGCAAGCCGGTCGTGGTGTACCCCAACAGCGGCGAGGCCTGGGACGCCGAGGCCCGCGACTGGACCGGGCGTTCCACCTTCGCCCCCGAACAGGTCACCGGGTGGGAGCGGGCCGGCGCGCGGCTGATCGGCGGCTGCTGCCGGGTGGGGCCGAAGGCGATCGCGGGTATCGTCGAGGCACTCAGGGCCAGGTGAGGCCGGCGCGGCTTTTTTAGGGGTTTCACCACCACCCCACCCCGCACCCCCGATGTTCGACATTTCGAAAGTTTCGGCTTCGTGGAATGCCGACCGCTCATGGCGGGCGAACAGCCGGAGGGAACACGTACGGAGCTGTGCACGCGGCTGGTGGTGCGGGAGAGCACGGGGCCGGCCCCAGGCGTCACGCGGCCCTGATACGTACCGATCAGCACACCGTCGAGCCGTCGGGCCGGTCGCCCCACCTGCGGACGCCGAAGTCAGGTGCGGACGCCGAAGTCCGGTGCCGTCACTCCGGGGGCGGCTCTTCACCGTTCTTGGGCGAGGTCTTGACGTGTGTCCGCAGCCGTGCGGTCACGTCCTCCGGAGGCAGGAAACGGGACCAGCGCTCCGGGAACTCGGAGGGCATGTCGGGATCGTCGGCGTAGTCGCGGTCGGCGGCCCGGGCGGCGGCCGCGCGGGCCACGACGTCGGCGGCCTGTTCCTCGCGCAGCCGCTCGTTGGCGGC
>CAMLJW010000594.1 GCA_946480485.1 uncultured Streptomyces sp.
GAGGTCGGCGCCGAGGAGCTGCTCGGTACCAGCCGCTCGCACATCGCGATGTGGATCGCGGGAACGGAACCCTCCGGCAGAGCGCCCCTTATCTTGAGCGAGACGTTGTCACGTCGGCTCCAACGCCCCATCACGCCCGCCGAGATCGGCCTCATCTCACCGAACTCGGGTGTGATCATGGCGTCCGAATGGCACGTCGATACGGTGAGCGCGTTGGTGGATCTGGGGAGAAGCAACGTGGATCTGGAACGACGTCGTGTGCTGGCCGGCACGGCCTACTCGGTGACCGGACTCGCCCTGCCAGGACAGGCGTGGTGGGACGAGGCCCCCGAGCGTGCCCGATCGCGTCCCGCTTCGACGAGCCGGAGAATCGGGACCGCCGAGATCACCGCGGTGAAGGAGATGACCGAGTTCTTCTCGAAGCGCGACCAACGCCAAGGCGGAGTGGACGGCCGGACAGCCCTCTACCAGTACATCTACGACGACGTCGCGACGTACGTCGGCGGTGTCTTCGCCAGTGACGAGACGCGCTGCCACCTCTTCGCCGCCGCTGCCGAGCTGGTGTACGTCGCCGGCTGGATGAGCTTCGACGCGTCGCACCACGAGGCCGCCCGGCGGTACTTCACCCTCGCGGTAAAGCTGGCGGCCGAGGCCGAGGACGCACCACTGGCCGGCCACGTCCTGCGAGCCATGGCCCACCAGGCGACAGATCTCGGCCACCCCAAGGAAGCCGTGGCCATCGCGACGGCCTCCGTCGAGCACAAGCGGTACACCCTGGCGACTCCCCGCGAACGAGCCTTGCTAGGCGTCGTGCGGGCGCGGAGCCTGGCCACGGCCGGGCGGCGGCAAGACGCGCGTACAGCTCTCCTCCGGGCTGAGGACGACCTCGCGGCGGCAAAGCCCGGGGATGACGAGCCCGCCCGCGTCTGGTTCTTCTCCGAGGCCAGCCTGGCGCACGAAACGGCTCGTACGCTCTGGGCTCTCGGCGACCTCCAGGGGGCCCAGGACGAGTTCTGGCGCAGCGTCCACACGAGGAAGACCGAAGCCTTCGGCCGCACTCACGTCGTGACCTTGGGGTATCTGGGCGCCGCGCAGGCGAGTCAGGGCAATGTCGAGGCGGCGTGCGGCACTTGGGCCCAAGCCCTGGACGCCATGAACGGCGTCCATTCCGGTCGAGCCCGCGAGGCGGTGATCAACATGCGCCGGGTTCTCTCCCCGTACCGCAACCGCGGGATCAGCGCAGCGGCGGAGATCGACGAACGAGCCAAGGCCGTGCTCAGGCGAGTAGCCTGACCGCGCCATGACGATGGGGGCGCGCGGTGCGGACACGTACCGGGCATTCCATCTGGAAGGAAAGAAGGGGCAGTTGTGACCGCACAGTCCATCGAGGTGCCGATCGTCGCCACGGTTGTCGGGGGCCACCTGAAGGTCGGCGACGACTTCCAGGGCGGCGTGGAATCCATCATCCGGCTGCGCCCGGACTACCCCCTCGACACGTTGCAGGGGATCGAGGAGTTCTCGCATCTCCAGGTCACCTGGTACTTCTCCGAGGGCTCACCCAGCGACGTCGCGCTGCACGCCCGCAGCCCTCGCAACAACCCGGAGTGGCCGGCGACCGGAACGTTCGTACACCGCAACCACCGTCGCCCCGCCCGGATCGCGACGTCGTTCCCCCGCCTGCTCGGAGTGGACGGGCGCGACCTCCACGTGACGGACCTCGACGCCGTCGACGGCACACCGGTCATCGACTTCGTGGCCGTGTTCAAGGAGATGCTCCCGCGCGGCCCTGTCACACAGCCGTCGTGGCCGACCGAGATGCTCCATGACTACTGGAGGGATGCGCGCGAGCGGTGAGCGAGTGCCGATGGAGGGCTGGCAGCCCATCAAGTCCCTCCTCGTACGGCTGTCGTTCAATCTGCTTGTGCGACCTCACCGTCGATCGTCGTCATACCGCCCATCCTGGCATTGCGATCGCCTAACTCCAGCCAGGAGGGGCAGAGCATTACCGAGGTCAGATCCTTCATACACTGACTCCCGCTATGCAGTGGTGTGCGAGGTGGCAGCGGGGCTGCCGTACACGGCGTACGCGAGCCATGTCGGATCGCCGCCGTGCAGATCTCGAATCGCTTTCCGGGCCGCGAGCGAGGCCTGCCCGAGTGGCTGCCGATGGGAGAGCAACTGGTCGTAGAAGGCTTCCGCGAACTTCAGCGCGGATCGTGACCGGACGGGCCATAGGGTGCCCACAAACGCGCCCGCACCTGCGTTGAGGAATTGGGGCGCCCATCCCAGGCTCTCGCCGAACCAGTCGATCTCCCCGGCGCTCCGGCAGGCGTTGAAGAACACGAGAGGTCGTTGGGCACGCAGCGAGCGCAACTGGGCCGCCGACGCCAGGTCAATGGGATCGAACGCCCCGTCGGCCATGGTCACGCATGAGCCGGTCCCGGTGAATGCGTTGTGGCAGGCGAAGTGGAGTACGCCGGCATGCCCACCTTCCAGTAGCGCGGTAAGGGCCGCCCTCTTGGTCAGTACGCCCACGTCGGCCACTCCCGTGCCCAACTGGGCACGCAGGGACCTGACTTCCTCGTCCGCGTCGGCCGGAGAACCCGGCGGAACTACGAAGGCCACGCTTGGCAGATTGAGGCTACGGACTCTGTCCTGCCCGAGCAATCGGCGCACCACGGGAAGCCATTCGGCCAGAAAGCCTCTGCCCTTGCGTCCTTCATTCAACGGATACATCAGCTCCCACGGGACAATGTCGTGCTCCCCCAAGACCGTGAAGGCCGTTACATGGTCGGCTTCTTCCCAGAACTGGTTCTGGACAGCCTGGGGAACCGCGGATGTCCACAGCTGCACGCCGTGATTGCGCAGGCGGTCGTAGAGCCGCTGGGCGTCCTCGTAGCCTCCGCCTGTCGTGGCTGCCTTCGCGGCTCTCCTCAGCTCGACGTAGATCTGCTCGGTTGCCTGGCGCGGGT
>CAMLJW010000595.1 GCA_946480485.1 uncultured Streptomyces sp.
AGCCGTCGCCGTTCCGGCGCGGCACGATGGCCTGCACCGGCATCGAGTACTGCAAGCTCGCGATCGTCGAGACCAAGGCGCGCGGGGCCTCGCTGATCGACGAACTCGAGCGCCGCATCCCCGAGTTCGACGAGCCGATCACCATCAACATCAACGGCTGCCCGAACGCCTGCGCCCGTATCCAGGTCGCGGACATCGGTCTCAAGGGCCAGCTTGTCCTGGACGACGAGGGCAACCAGGTCGAGGGCTACCAGGTGCACCTCGGCGGCGCCCTCGGTCTCGACGCCGGTTTCGGCCGCAAGGTCCGTGGCCTGAAGGTCACTTCGGCGGAGCTGCCGGACTACGTCGAGCGGGTCCTCAAGCGGTTCCAGGAGGAGCGCGAGGACAGCGAGCGGTTCGCCACCTGGGTCGCGCGCGCCTCGGAGGAGTCGCTGTCATGAGCGAGCGCGCGGCGCCTTTCTACTGCCCCTACTGCGGGGACGAGGATCTGCGTCCCAGCGAGCGAAGTCACGGGGCGTGGGAATGCGGAGCGTGCAATCGGGCCTTCCGGTTGAAGTTCCTCGGGCTGCTCGCCCGGGGGGTTCACAGCACAGACGGTGGAGGGGACGAGATATGACGACCGTCCAGGCCGACCAGGCCGAGACAGAGACCGAGACAGAGACCGGTCCTGACGCGGAACTGAGGGCGCTCGCCGAGCAGGCGGGCCGCGACCTCGAGGACGCGTCCGCGCCGGAGATCCTCCAGTGGGCCGCCGACACCTTCGGCAGGCGCTTCTGCGTGACGTCCTCCATGGAGGACGCGGTGGTCGCCCACCTCGCCTCCCGCGCCATGCCCGGCGTGGACGTCGTGTTCCTCGACACCGGCTACCACTTCCCCGAGACCATCGGCACCCGGGACGCGGTCGAGGCCGTGATGGACGTCAACGTCATCACGCTGACTGCGCGGCAGACGGTGGCCGAGCAGGACACCGAGTACGGGCCGAAGCTGCACGACCGCGACCCCGACCTGTGCTGCGCGCTACGGAAGATCAAGCCCCTTGAGGAGGGGCTCACCAGATACACCGCCTGGGCCACGGGCCTGCGCCGCGACGAGTCCCCGACCCGGGCGAACACCCCGGTCGTCGGCTGGGACGAGAAGCGCCGCAAGGTCAAGATCTCCCCGATCGCCCGCTGGACGCAGGACGACGTCGACGCGTACGTCGCCGAACACGGTGTGCTCACCAACCCGCTCCTCATGGACGGTTACTCCTCCGTGGGCTGCGCCCCCTGTACCCGCCGGGTGCTGGAGGGCGAGGACGCGCGCGCCGGCCGCTGGGCGGGCAGCGCCAAGACCGAGTGCGGGCTGCACGGCTGACCATGGCCGCGCCTTCGACGAATCCGATGAACCAGGAGAACCAAGTGACCGGAGCCACCATCTGGCTCACGGGTCTGCCGAGCGCCGGCAAGACCACCATCGCGTACGAACTGGCCGGCCGGCTGCGCGAGGAGGGCCACCGCGTCGAGGTGCTCGATGGCGACGAGATCCGTACGTTCCTGACGGCGGACCTCGGCTTCAGCCGCGAGGACCGGCACACGAACGTGCAGCGCATCGGCTTCCTCGCCGACATGCTGGCCCGTAACGGCGTGAAGGCGCTGGTGCCGGTGATCGCGCCGTACGCGGACAGCCGTGAGGCGGTGCGCAAGCGCCACCGCGCGAGCGGGGCCGCGTACGTCGAGGTGCATGTCGCGACGCCGGTCGAAGTGTGCTCCGAGCGTGACGTGAAGGGGCTGTACGCCAAGCAGGCGGCGGGCGAGATCTCCGGGCTCACCGGGGTGGACGACCCGTACGAGGAGCCGGAGTCGCCCGATCTGCGCATCGAGTCGCACACCCAGACCGTGCAGGAGTCCGCGGCGGCGCTGCATGCGCTGCTGACCGAGAGGGGTGTCCTGTGAGCGACGCACGCGCGGCCGCCGGGCCGCAGACGACGGCGATCGCCGCGCCTTCGCGCCGCGCGGGCGGAGATCGGGGCACCTCCTGGACCAAGTCCTTGGGGGAGAACGAAAGGGATACAAGATGACGACCGTCGCCACTGTCTCCGAGGAGACCGACAGCCCGTACGCGCTGTCGCACCTGGACGCTCTGGAGTCCGAGGCGGTGCACATCTTCCGTGAGGTGGCGGGTGAGTTCGAGCGGCCGGTGATCCTCTTCTCCGGCGGCAAGGACTCCATCGTCATGCTGCACCTCGCGCTGAAGGCCTTCGCCCCGGCCTCGGTTCCCTTCTCGCTGCTGCACGTCGACACCGGGCACAACTTCCCCGAGGTCCTCGAGTACCGCGACCGCACGGTCGCCCGGCACGGACTGCGCCTGCATGTCGCCTCCGTGCAGGACTACATCGACCGCGGCGTCCTCAAGGAGCGCCCGGACGGCACCCGCAACCCGCTGCAGACCGTGCCGCTGACGGAGAAGATCCAGACCGAGCGGTTCGACGCCGTCTTCGGCGGCGGACGCCGCGACGAGGAGAAGGCGCGGGCGAAGGAGCGCGTGTTCTCGCTGCGCGACGAGTTCTCGCAGTGGGACCCGCGCCGTCAGCGGCCCGAGCTGTGGAACCTCTACAACGGCCGCCACGCACCCGGCGAACACGTCCGCGTCTTCCCGCTGTCCAACTGGACCGAGCTGGACGTGTGGCAGTACATCGCCCGCGAGAACATCGAGCTCCCCCAGATCTACTTCGCCCATCAGCGCGAGGTCTTCCGGCGGGCCGGCATGTGGCTGACCGCCGGCGACTGGGGCGGCGCGAAGGACGGCGAGACCGTCGAGAAGCGCCTCGTCCGCTACCGGACCGTCGGCGACATGTCCTGCACCGGCGCCGTGGACTCCGACGCCACGACGCTGGACGCGGTGATCGCAGAGATCGCCGCCTCCCGGCTCACCGAGCGGGGCGCCACCCGCGCCGACGACAAGCTCTCCGAGGCCGCGATGGAAGACCGCAAGC
>CAMLJW010000596.1 GCA_946480485.1 uncultured Streptomyces sp.
AGGGAAGCGGGCCTCGATCCGATGGATCCCCGCATCGCCAGGACGCTCCACGAGGGCCGCCACGCCCTCGCCCGAAAGATCTTCCACGGCAGGCAGGTACAGCTCTACCAGCGCTACCAGGACGGCATGAGGACCAGATCGGCGCCCTTGGCCTGGTCCTCAACGCCCTGGTGCTTTCAACACCCGGTATATGGACGCCGCGGTCAACCAGCTGCGGGCGGACGGCTTCGACGGTCGTGGTCGGCGGTCCGGACGTGCCGGGCAGTCTGCTCTCGCCAGCGACGGTGAACCGGATCCTGGCTGCCGTCTCCAGCTTCTACGACTGGGCGGTGGTCGCCGAGGAGTACGACGGCGATTCCCCGATGCAGAAGCGCCTTGACCCCGCGCTTGCCCGGATGCCGGACCGGCATCAGCCGTTCATGGGCCGCGCGAGCCGCCAGCAGCCGACGCGTCGCACGGTGACGGTCAAGCAGCCGCGGCGGCTGCCACGTCCGTTGGACGAGGCGGTGCTGGAGCAGTTCATCGGCAGCCTGAAGCGGCTGCGGGACCTGGCGGTGTTCTTGCTGATGCTGGACGGCGGGCTGCGGCCGGGCGAAGTGCTCTCGCTGCACCTGGACGACATCTCCTACGGCCGCCGCAGGGTGACGGTCCGCAAGCGCGACGAGTACCGCCTCCGCTGCCTGGCGGTCCGTCAGGTTCTCCGCCATCTGGAACACCGTCACCAACGCCAGGCGCCCCGGGACCAGCCCGACGGCCCCGTCTTGCCGAAAGCCTCCGCGAACTCCTCGTCCGGGAACAGTTCCCCGAGCCGGTCGCGCACCGCCACCGGCAACGGCACCTGCCGCCCGTAGTTCTTCGCCCGCACCGCCCGCGCCACCACGGGATCCGGCTCCGGCCACGACCGCGGCTCCATCGACACGACCACTCCCACCCCGCGACCGGGAATCAGGAAGGAACCGGCCGCAATACCAATCCTGCCAGCACGATCAAGCCTCTGTCAGCACGCAACCCGAATGGGCAACAGGGTCGTCGTACGCCTCAAAGATTTCCACGATCTCTCTGTCAGACTTCGTCATCGGACCTCTCCGGCCGGTTCTGCTCATGCGTGGAAACATCAGCAAACCGGACGGAGAGGTCTTGATCAGATAAGGGAGCGATCAGGAACACCGCAGCTCAACGGCCATCCACCGGGAATTCCGGTGGCCATCAGCCTGGGCTCAACTGGCCGCACACCTGGAGTTTGGCACGGCCACCGTCACACAAGATCATCCCACCCCGCCCAACCAACGTGACAGCGCCCCAAGGGACCATCCCGGCAGGCCTGATGGGCATCAGCTGCACGCGCCCCGACGACGGGGGCGGGTGTATTCGGGAGGTGCGAAAGGGCTGGAACACGGTCAGCCCGCCCTGTGGAGCAGGATACTGGTGCCTTCTCCCGACGTAGCGATCAGGGGAGCGGATCGGTGAACTCTGCCGGAGAAACGGGCCGTTGGGGCATGAGGGGCGGCCGGGGTGAGCGGCATGCGGTCGTCGTGGGCGGGAGCCTCGCGGGGATCCTCGCGGCGCACGTCCTCGCTGGGCACGCCGACCGGGTGACCGTCGTCGAGCGCGACACATTCCCGGACGGCACGAAGCCGCGGCCCGGCGTACCGCAGGGCCGTCATCCGCATGTCCTGCTGGAGGGCGGGCAGTCGGCCCTGGAGTCGCTGCTGCCGGGCTTCCTGCCAGAGCTGCGGGCGGCAGGGGCGCCGCGGGTGGGCATGCCGTCGGACTTGGTGCTGTGGCGGAACGGGCGCTGGTTCCGGCGGCTGCCCGCAACGACGCACATCTACACCGGTTCCCGCGCGCAGCTGGAGGAGCTGGTGCGGCGGCGCGTCCTCGCCAACCCGGCGATCCGTACGGTGGAGGGGACCGATGTCGTCGGGCTCCTCGGTGATGCCTCGCGCGTGCGGGGCGTGCTGCTGCGGGACCGCTCCGGCGACGCCCGCGGGAAGCAGCGGGCCCTCCAGGCCGACCTGGTCGTCGACGCGTCCGGCAGCAGCACGAAAGCCCCGCAATGGCTCACGGCGATCGGGGCCGAGGCCCCGCACGAGGAGACCATCGACACGGGGCTTGCGTATGCATCCCGCGTCTACCGCGGCAGGAGGGGCGTCCTCGACGGCGACACCGCTGGCTACTACGTCTACCCCAGCCCGGCCCAGGTCCACGCCGGTGGTGCGCTGCCGCTGGAGGACGGCACCCATCTGGTCATCGTCTCGGGGCTGCGCGGCGACGAACCGCCCACGGACGACGACGAGTTCGTGACGTACACCAAGAGGCTGCCGCATCCGCTCCTGCATCGGTGGCTGGACGAGGCCGAACCGCTCTCGCCGGCGTTCGGCAGCCGGCAGACCGCGAATATCCGCCGCCGCTACGACCTGCCCGGCCGCCACCCGGCCGGATTCCTCGCCACAGGCGACGCCCTGTGCACCTTCAACCCGATCTACGGGCAGGGCATGGCCGTCGCCGCGATGAGCGCGGTCGCGCTGCGCGACGCACTGGCCGATCCGCGCCGGACGCCCACGACTCGGCGCGTGCAGCGGGCCGTTCTCGCCGCGTCCCGGCAGGCGTGGGACATCTCCGCCGGGGCGGACCGCAAGATGCCGGGCGCGGTCGGGAACGCGGTGGCCGGCGGGCCCGCGGACCGCGCCGCCGACTGGTACCTCCAGCGCGTGCAGGACCGCGCGCCCGGCGACCCCGTCGTGGGGCGCGCCTTCCGCTCCGTACTGACCCTCTCGGCCCCCGTCACCACCCTGTTCGCCCCGCCCGTCGCCCGAGCCGTCCTCTTCCACCCACCCGCCGCGAGCCCCGCCGAGCCACCGGCGACCCTGGAGGCACCGGGCGCCTGAGCGGCGGCCGGGCACCGCGCGCTGGTGCGGAGCTGACATTTGTCATGCCGAGGGCGGGACGATCGTTTCTACCGGTGACCCG
>CAMLJW010000597.1 GCA_946480485.1 uncultured Streptomyces sp.
AGGTCGCCCTGGAGCGTGCCGCGCCACTTCCAGCCCTCGCGCATCAGCCAGTAGACGAGGGCGACGAAGAGCGCGAGGCCCACGAGCCAGCCGGTGCGAGCGGCCCAGTCGGTCACGTCCGCCGACTTCTGTTCGGCGGCGCTTGAGGTGACCAGTAGAGGGAGAGTTGTCACGCGAGCTTCCCGTCGACGAGCGTGGCGCGGCCCCGGAGCCACGTGTGCGTGACACGGCCCGGCAGCTCACGACCCTCGTAGGGGGTGTTGCGGCTGCGCGACGCGAAGCCCGCGGGGTCCACGGCACCACGGTATGCCGGATCGACCAGCGTGAGGTTGGCGGGCTCACCTGCCGAGACGGGGCGGCCGTGCCCCTTGGCCTGCCCGATCCGGGCGGGCGTGAAGGACATACGCTGCGCGACGCCGGCCCAGTCCAGCAGGCCGCTGTCGACCATCGTCTGCTGGATCACTGACAGCGCGGTCTCCAGGCCGACCATGCCCATGGCGGCCGCGGCCCACTCGCAGTCCTTGTCCTCGTGGGGGTGCGGGGCGTGGTCGGTGGCGACGATGTCGATCGTGCCGTCGGCGAGGGCCTCGCGCAGGGCCAGCACGTCGCGCTCGGTACGCAGCGGCGGGTTGACCTTGTAGACCGGGTTGTACGTGCGGACCAGCTCGTCGGTCAGGAGCAGGTGGTGCGGGGTGACCTCGGCCGTCACGTCGATGCCGCGGGACTTGGCCCAACGCACGATCTCGACCGACCCGGCGGTCGACAGGTGGCAGATGTGGACGCGGGACCCGACGTGCTCGGCGAGGAGCACATCCCGGGCAATGATCGATTCTTCGGCCACCGCGGGCCATCCCCCGAGCCCCAGTTCGGCGGAGACGACACCCTCGTTCATCTGGGCGCCCTCGGTCAGCCGCGGCTCCTGCGCGTGCTGGGCCACGACACCGCCGAAGGCCTTCACGTACTCCAACGCCCGGCGCATGATCACGGCGTCGTCCACGCACTTGCCGTCGTCCGAGAAGACGGTGACGCCCGCCGCCGACTCGTGCATCGCGCCCAGCTCGGCGAGCTTCCTGCCCTCCAGGCCGACGGTGACGGCACCGATGGGCTGGACGTCGCAGTAGCCGTGCTCCCGGCCGAGCCGGTAGACCTGCTCGACCACACCGGCGGTGTCGGCCACCGGGAAGGTGTTGGCCATGGCGAACACGGTCGTGTAACCGCCGCTCGCGGCAGCCCGCGTACCGGTCAGGACGGTCTCGGAGTCCTCACGACCGGGCTCGCGCAGGTGGGTGTGCAGGTCGACGAGGCCGGGCAGCAGCACCCTGCCGTCGGCCTCCACGACTTCGGCGCCCTCGTCCCACAGCCCGCTGCCGACCGCCGCGATCGTCGCGCCCTCGATCAGGACGTCCTGCGGCTCGCCGCCGAGCACCTTCGCACCACGAATAAGGATCTTGCTCATCGGTATTGCTTCTCCTCGTCCGCAGAAAGGATGTGCGCGGAGTGCTCGTTGGAAGGGTGATGGGAGACGGATGGGCGGGTGTGGGTGACGGCGGGCTCGTTGCCGCCCAGAAGCAGGTACAGAACCGCCATACGAACGGAGACACCGTTCGCCACCTGCTCGACAGCGGTACAGCGGTCGGAGTCGGCGACGTCGGCGGTGATCTCCATGCCGCGGACCATCGGGCCGGGGTGCATCACGATGGCGTGCTCGGGCATCCGCGCCATGCGGTCGCCGTCGAGCCCGTAGCGCCGCGTGTATTCGCGCTCGGTCGGGAAGAAGGCCGCGTTCATCCGCTCACGCTGCACGCGCAGCAGCATCACCGCGTCCGACTTGGGCAGCGTGCCGTCCAGGTCGTACGCGACCTCGCAGGGCCAGGTCTCGACACCGACCGGCACCAGCGTCGGCGGGGCGACCAGGGTGACCTCGGCACCGAGGGTGTGCAGCAGGTCGACGTTGGAGCGGGCGACGCGGCTGTGCAGGATGTCGCCGACGAGCGTGATGCGCCTGCCCGCGAGGTCCTGGCCGAGCCCGGCGTCCCGGCCGACAAGCCGGCGCCGCATGGTGAACGCGTCGAGCAGGGCCTGGGTGGGGTGCTGGTGAGTGCCGTCGCCGGCGTTGATGACGGCGGCGTCGATCCACCCCGAGGTGGCGAGCCGGTAGGGGGCTCCTGAGGCACCGTGCCGGATGACGACCGCGTCGACGCCCATGGCCTCCAGGGTCTGCGCGGTGTCCTTCAGGGACTCGCCCTTGGAAACGCTGGACCCCTTCGCGGTGAAGTTGATGACGTCCGCGGACAGGCGCTTCTCGGCGGCCTCGAAGGAGATCCGGGTACGGGTCGAGTCCTCGAAGAAGAGGTTGACGACGGTGCGGCCGCGCAAAGTCGGCAGTTTCTTGATCGGCCGGTCGGCGACCCGGGACATCTCCTCGGCGGTGTCGAGGATCAGGACGGCGTCGTCACGGGTGAGGTCGGCGGCCGAGATGAGATGACGCTGCATCTTTCAGGCTCCGTAAGGCAGTTCAGTTCGGGAAGCGAGGGCCCGGCGGGCTGTCCCAGCCGGGCAGGCTGACGCGCGAAGACGCACTCGGCAGGCGTACGGCAGTGACGTACGCCGGACTACGGCCGCGCGCCCGGGGAGGCCTGCTTCACACCGAGCAGCACGGTGTCGCGACCGTCCTCCTCGGCGAGCTGGACCTTGACCGTCTCCCGCAGCGACGTGGGCAGGTTCTTGCCCACGTAGTCGGCGCGGATGGGAAGTTCGCGGTGGCCGCGGTCGACGAGGACCGCGAGCTGCACGGCGCGCGGACGGCCGATGTCGTTCAGCGCGTCGAGCGCGGCGCGGATGGTACGGCCGGAGAAGAGCACGTCGTCGACGAGGACGACCAGACGGCCATCGATGCCGTCACCTGGGATGTCGGTGCGGGCCAGCGCACGCGGAGGGTGCATGCGCAGGTCGTCGCGGTACATGG
>CAMLJW010000598.1 GCA_946480485.1 uncultured Streptomyces sp.
TGGACAACGTCGACGTCTCCGCCGCGACCAAGGCCGGCGTCATGGTCGTCAACGCGCCGACCTCGAACATCGTCACGGCCGCCGAGCTCGCCTGCGGCCTGCTCCTGGCCACCGCGCGCCACATTCCGCAGGCCAACTCCGCACTCAAGAACGGCGAGTGGAAGCGCTCGAAGTACACGGGCGTCGAACTGGCCGAGAAGACCCTCGGTGTCGTGGGTCTGGGCCGCATCGGCGCGCTCGTCGCCCAGCGCATGTCGGCCTTCGGCATGAAGGTCGTCGCGTACGACCCCTATGTGCAGCCCGCGCGGGCCGCGCAGATGGGCGTGAAGGTCGTGTCCCTCGACGAGCTGCTCCAGGCGTCGGACTTCATCACCGTGCACCTGCCCAAGACCCCGGAGACCGTCGGTCTCATCGGCCACGAGGCGCTGCACA
Organism: uncultured Streptomyces sp.; assembly: GCA_946480485.1. The sequence continues at coordinate 433 of CAMLJW010000598.1, forward strand.
AGGTCAAGCCGTCGGTCCGGATCGTGAACGCCGCCCGCGGTGGGATCGTCGACGAGGAGGCGCTGTACTCGGCGCTCAAGGAGGGCCGCGTCGCCGGCGCCGGCCTCGACGTGTACGCGAAGGAGCCCTGCACGGACTCCCCGCTCTTCGAGCTCGACCAGGTCGTCTCCACCCCGCACCTCGGCGCCTCGACGGACGAGGCGCAGGAGAAGGCCGGTATCGCCGTCGCCAGGTCGGTGCGCCTCGCGCTCGCCGGTGAGCTCGTCCCGGACGCCGTGAACGTCCAGGGCGGCGTCATCGCCGAGGACGTCAGGCCGGGTCTGCCGCTCGCCGAGAACCTCGGCCGCATCTTCACCGCGCTCGCGGGCGAGGTCGCGGCCCGCCTCGACGTCGAGGTGTACGGCGAGATCACCCAGCACGACGTCAAGGTGCTCGAACTCTCCGCGCTGAAGGGCGTGTTCGAGGACGTCGTCGAGGAGACGGTGTCGTACGTCAACGCTCCGCTGTTCGCGCAGGAGCGCGGTGTGGAGGTCCGCCTGACCACCAGCTCGGAGTCCCCGGACCACCGGAACGTGGTGACCGTGCGCGGCACCCTCGGCGACGGCCAGGAGGTCTCGGTCGCCGGTACGCTCGCCGGCCCGAAGCACCACCAGAAGATCGTCTCGGTGGGTGAGTACGACGTGGACCTGGCGCTCGCCGACCACATGGTCGTCTTCAAGTACGCCGACCGCCCGGGTGTCGTCGGCACCCTCGGCCGCATCCTCGGTGAGGCGGGCATCAACATCGCGGGCATGCAGGTCTCCCGTGCGGTCGCGGGCGGCGAGGCGCTGGCGATCCTGACGGTGGACGACACGGTTCCGCAGCCGGTCCTGAACGAGCTGGCCGAGGAGATCGGTGCGACGTCGGCTCGGTCGGTCAACCTGGTCTGACAGTTCGTTCACGGAAAGGGTCCGAGCCGCCTGCAAGGCGGCTCGGACCCTTTCCGCCCGTCTCCCGCCCGGCCCGGCCGCCCGGTGTGCACGCCGGTTTCCACAGGCCACGCTGGTTTCAACAGGCTTGCCTGAAGCGTCACTGACGTAGGCCGACGGTCTTGTCGGTTCGTCCGGATCTCGGCCCGTGTCCGGCCGAAGCCACTCGGAGCTCGGACTAGGGACGGGATACTCAGAGGCGGTGCGCCTTGAGGGCCATGTGGAGGAGCAGGCGGTCCTCGCCGTCGTCCAGGTCCAGACCGGTGAGCTTCTCTACGCGGGACAGGCGGTAGTAGAGGGTCTGCCGGTGGATGCCCAGGCGCGCCGCCGTGCGGCCGGCCTGGCCGGCGCAGTCGAGGAAGACCTCGGCGGTGCGGGCCAGTTCGTGGTGGGCGGGCGCCAGCAGCGGGCGTACGGCGTGGTCGTGGGCGGTCTCGGCAGGGAGCGCCGTCAGCAGGCGGAACGGACCGATGGACGACCACTCGGCGACCGGCCCCAGCCGCGGGTCGGCCAGTGCCGCGCGGGCCGCGGCCGACGCCTCCTGCCAGGCGGTATCCAGCTCGCCGAGACCGCTCCGGGGCGCGGCGATCCCGGCGGCATGCCCGCCTTCGGGCTGCCGCACACCACTGTCCGCCTCCCGCAGCAGCCGCGCGGCCGCCGAAGTCGCCGGTGTCAGCACCGCCGACGAGCGCAGCCGTACCAGTAGGGCCAGGCTGTGGCCGGTGGTACCCCATGGGACTGTGCACAGGGCCGTCGCCCCCGGGACCGTACGGACCGAGGGTGCGTCGTCCGGGTCGGCGGACGGCCAGGGGGTCACGCACACCACCGTGTGGAGGCCGTCGCCGCGTACGCCCAGTGCCGTACGGAGTTCGGCCACTTCCATGTCGTGTTGCCAGCCGCGTTCGGCCGTCAGGACGGCGCGCAGTTCACGCGTCAGGTCCGCGCCCGCCTGGGCCTCGTCCGCGAGGAGTGCGCCGATGCGGGGCGTGACCGCCATGGCGGCGGCGAGCCGGCTCTCGCTGGGGCCCGGATCGTCGGCGAGGAGCCATACGTAACCGAGGACGACTCCGCGATGGCGTACCGGAAGGCAGATGCGCCCACGGTAGACGCCGGCCTCGGGTGTCGGCGGGATGCGGACCGGGCCGGTGGCACGGGCGATGCCGAAGCTCTCGAACCAGGTGCGGACCGCCGTGGTGGAGCGGCGCGTGAGGATAGAACGGGTGCGCACGGGGTCGAGGGCGGACTCGTCGATGTCGCTGTCGCTGTCGTACGCGCCGAAGGCGATCAGCTCGAAGTCCCGGTTCTCCAGCGTCGCGGGGGCGCCGAGAAGCTCCGAGATCTCGTCGACCAGCTCTTGGTAATCGCTTTTGTAATCGCCGTTCACTCGGGCATTCTCCCGCATTTTCCGTGCACGTCATACAGATGTCTGAGATCCAGGGCACGGATGCGTGACAGCTGTCGATGGCCGACGATCAGAGGAATCCCTAGGTTTCACGGTGGTTCTCCGCGCCGTCACCGAAGCGTTCCCCCGGACGTGCGGTGACGGCTCCCCATGGTCCTTG
>CAMLJW010000599.1 GCA_946480485.1 uncultured Streptomyces sp.
GCCTGGCACGCACGCTCGCCGCGTTGTCGGGCACGCCCCGATACGCGCCCAGTATAAGAAGAGGGGTTTCGTCACTGCCGACCAGCGGCGACGCCCAAGGATCCCCAGACATGCAAGAGCCCAGGGGGCGGGTCTCACGGACCCGCCCCCTGGGCTTCGCGTAGGTTCGGCTACTTGCGGACCTTGATCAGTTTTCGGTTGGCGAACTCAAGGATGCCGAGGTGTCCCAGCTCACGGCCGTAGCCGCTGCGCTTGATGCCGCCGAAGGGCAGGTCGGCGGCCGTCGACGGCGACTCGTTGATGTACACCATCCCGGCGTCCAGGAGATCCACCAGGTCGAGAGCGTCCGCCGGATCGGCCGCGTGCACGGACGCCGACAGGCCGTAGGGGGAGTCATTGGCGATGCGGATCGCTTCCGCCGCGTCGGCGACTTTGTGGACCACGGCGACGGGGCCGAAGATCTCCTCGTCCCATGCCCGCATGCCCGGCTCGACTCCGGTCAGCACGGTTGGCTGGAAGTAGGCCCCGGGCCCGGGGACGACGGTGCCGCCGGTCGTCGCGACCGCTCCCTTCGCCAGCGCGTCGGCCACCTGCGCGGCAACCTGGTCCCGTGCGGCGAGCGAGGACAGAGGTCCCATCGCGGTGTCCTTGTCCAGCGGGTCGCCCACCCGGATAGCGGCCACGGCCTCCGTGAAACGCTCCACGAACGCGTCGTAGACCTCCGTGGTGACGACGAACCGCTTCGCCGCGTTGCACGCCTGCCCGCTGTTGCCCATACGGCCGACGACCGCCTCGGCCACGAGGCCGTCGAGGTCGTCGGTGTCCAGGACGATGAAGGGGTCCGATCCGCCGAGTTCGAGCACCACCTTCTTCAGATGGCGCCCGGCAACCTCGGCGACGGCCGCGCCGGCGCGCTCCGACCCGGTCAACGACACCCCCTGCACGCGCGGGTCGGCGATGATCGCCGCGGCCTGGTCGTTGTCCACGAACAGGTTGGTGTAGCCGCCGCGCGTCAGGCCCGCTTCGGCGAACATCTCCGCCATCCTCAGCGCGGACTCGGGGCACTGCGGGGCGTGCTTGAGGAGGATGACGTTGCCGAGGAGCAGGTTCGGCGCCGCGAAGCGAGCCACCTGGTAGTAGGGATAGTTCCACGGCATGATGCCCAGCAGGGGCCCGAGCGGGGCCGTACGGAGACGGGCCGTGGAGCCGTCCTGCTGCGGGAGGACCTCGTCGGCGAGGAACTCCTCGGCGTGGTCGGCGTAGTAACGGTAGATCTCGGCACACAGACCGATCTCGCCGCGGCCGGAACGGACAGGCTTGCCCATTTCCCTGGCCATGACGGCCGCGAGTTCCGATGCCCGCTCCTCGTGCAGGTCCGCCACCCGGCGCAGCAGATCCTGGCGCTCGGCGATCGAGGTGCGACGCCAGGTGCGGAACGCCTCCGTGGCCGAGGAGAGAGCGGACTCGACGTCCTCTGCGCTCGCCAGGGGATGAGGCACCTCACTCTCGCCGGTGGCGGGATTGATGATCCGGTATTCGCTCATCGGATCGTGTCCTCCGCGAGCAGTCGGCGCATGACCCGTCGTACCTCCAACATCGCGGCGTCGGCGCGCACTCTTACCTCCTTGGCCGGGCCCTCGCGGTCGATGAGCGTCTGCATGACCTCAAGAGCGTCCTTGACTCTGCGGTAGTAGCCCTCCAGCAGAGGCCGGAGGATGCCGGTGGTCTCGCGGTCCCCGGCGAAGTTCCGGCTGACCGCCCAGTAGTGGTGCGTACGGCGGTCGTCGACGGGCGTGATCGCATGCGTGAAGTGCATGGTCCTGGGGCCGTCGGGGGCCAGCACGTCCCAGCGGTCCGTCCACAGGCCGGGGCTGGCGAAAAGGCCCTCCTCGTGCTGTTCGAACTCGGCGTCGGGAGACAGGCCGGTCGCTTCGCTCTGCCAAGTCTGCAGGCGGGTGGCGGGGAAGTCACGCCAGAAGCGCACCTGCTGCTCGCTGACCTCGACGTGAAGTCTGGGCGGTGCCTGCCGCAGAACTGGTGGCGAGAGAACCGGGTGCAGATGGGGCACGTGCGTGATGTCGGCGAAGTTGTCCTGGAGCAGTCCGCCGGATGCTGCGGTCTCCCAGTCGGCGCCGAAGGTCGTCCAGCCCGGTTCGGTCAGCCACGGCAGGACGGTGAGCGGGCGCCGGTCCGCGAGACCCGGATTGCCGGTCCAGACCCACACCAGGCCGGCGTACTCAACGGAGGGATAGGCGCGCACCGCGGCGTCGACGGGCAGCTGATTCTGGGTCGGTACCGAGACGACCCGTCCGTCGGGGCCGTAGGCGAAGCCCGAGTAGGAGGAGACGATCAGATCGCCCTCGACCCTGCCGAGGCTGAGGGGATACGGCCGGTGCGCACACCGGTCCGCGAGTGCCACGACGGCGCCCCCCGACATCCGGTAGAGCACGATGCCCGCCCCATGAGCGGTCCGGCCCACGGGTGACCGGCCGACCTCCTCCGAGTGCGCGACCGCATACCAGGCGTCGGACGGAAAACGGGTCACGCTTCCCTTGCTTTCCTTCATCGTGCCCTCCGGGTCACAGGTCCAGGGTGAGCTTGTCGCCGCGGCAACGGGAGACGCAGATCATCATGGTGGTGTTGCTGGCCCGCTCGTCCTCGTCGAGGATCGCGTCGCGGTGCTCGACCTCGCCGTCCAGTACCTCGGTCTCGCACGTCCCGCAGATGCCTTCGAGACACGAGGCGAGGACCGACACGTCGTTCTCACGGCACACGCTGTAGATGGACTTGTCACGAGGGACGGTGAGGGTCAGCCCCGATCGCTGGAGGACCACCGCGAACTCCCGGTTCTCCGCGCCGTCTGTCGCGACGGGCGCGAAGCGTTCCACGTGCAGCGCCGCCGAGGGCCAGGATCCGCACTTGCCTTCGACCGCGTCGAGCAGCCCCGC
>CAMLJW010000600.1 GCA_946480485.1 uncultured Streptomyces sp.
CAAGTCGGCGCTCATCACGCTCGTGGAGCACGCCCTGATGGCGCGCCTGCGGTAGTCGGGTTCCCCCGGGCATCAAATGGGGGCGGCAGCCGTTCACCGGCTGCCGCCCCCGTCTGCGTCTGCGTCCGCGTCACGTGTGGCACGCTGTCCCCCACAGCGCCCGACTGCCCCGGAATGAGCGGCAGAGCAGCTGCCTTGAACAGCAGTCGCCGGACGGGCTCCTCGCGGAGTCCGTCCGGCGATGGGACAAGCAGGCCCTCAGCCCTGCCAGGAGTGCGGGGCGCGGAAGCCCGGGGTGCGCTCCAGGCGGCGCCAGCCGGCCTTGGCGCGGCCGCGGTGGGCCGGAGAGGCGGCGGGGGCGGCCGCGGCGCGGGCCAGCAGGATCGCCGTGATGGCGGCGACTTCCTCGGGCTCGGCGTGGCCCTTCTCGACGCGAATGTGAGGCGTGGTCATGGGTGTCAGTCTCCGTGAGAGAGAGGTCCGCGGGGTTGCCGCGATGGGTCCGCCGGGTTACTGCGGCGGGTTGCCGTGCTTACGGGAGGGCAGGTCCGCGTGCTTGGTGCGGAGCATCGCGAGGGAGCGGATGAGCACCTCGCGGGTCTCTGCCGGGTCGATGACGTCGTCCACCAGCCCGCGCTCGGCCGCGTAGTACGGGTGCATCAGCTCGGACTTGTACTCCTTGACCATGCGCGCGCGCATCCCCTCGGGGTCCTCGGCCTCGGCGATCTGGCGGCGGAAGATGACATTGGCGGCACCCTCGGCTCCCATCACTGCGATCTCGTTTGTCGGCCACGCGTACGTGAGGTCGGCACCGATGGACTGGCTGTCCATGACGATGTAGGCACCTCCGTACGCCTTCCTGAGGATGAGCGAGATCCGGGGCACGGTGGCGTTGCAGTACGCGTACAGCAGCTTCGCACCGTGGCGGATGATTCCACCGTGCTCCTGATCGACGCCGGGCAGGAAGCCGGGTACGTCCAGAAGAGTGACGATCGGGATATTGAACGCGTCGCACATTTGTACGAACCGCGCGGCTTTCTCGCTGGCCTCGATGTCCAGGACACCGGCAAGGGACTGCGGCTGGTTGGCGACGATGCCGACCACCTGGCCGTCGAGGCGGGCCAGGGCGCAGATGATGTTGCGGGCCCAGCGCTCGTGGATCTCCAGGTAGTCGCCCTCGTCGACGAGTTCCTCGATGACCTTGGCCATGTCGTACGGCCGGTTGCCGTCCGCGGGGACGAGGTCGAGGAGCACGTCGGAGCGCCGGTCGGCGGGGTCCTCGGACTCCGCGTGGGGCGGGTTCTCGCGGTTGTTGGACGGCAGCATCGACAGGAGGTAGCGGACCTCCGCGATGCAGGTCTCCTCGTCGTCGTACGCGAAGTGCGCGACGCCCGAGGTCCCGGCGTGCACGTCCGCGCCGCCGAGGCCGTTCTGGGTGATCTCCTCGCCGGTGACCGCCTTGACGACGTCCGGGCCGGTGATGAACATCTGCGAGGTGTCGCGGACCATGAAGACGAAGTCCGTGAGCGCCGGTGAGTACGCCGCACCGCCCGCGCACGGGCCGAGCATGACGCTGATCTGCGGGATGACCCCGGACGCCTTCGTGTTGCGCTGGAAGATACCGCCGTAACCCGCGAGGGCGGAGACACCCTCCTGGATCCGTGCGCCCGCGCCGTCGTTGAGCGACACGAGTGGCGCCCCGGCCGCGATGGCCATGTCCATGATCTTGTGGATCTTCGTGGCGTGGGCCTCGCCCAGCGCGCCGCCGAAGATCCGGAAGTCGTGCGCGTACACGAAGACCGTCCGGCCCTCCACCGTGCCCCAGCCGGTGATCACACCGTCCGTGTGCGGCTTCTTGGCCTCCAGACCGAACCCGGTGGCCCGGTGCCGGCGCAACTGCTCGACCTCGTTGAACGAGCCCGCGTCCAGCAGAAGCTCGATGCGCTCCCGGGCGGTCAGCTTGCCCTTGGCGTGCTGCGCCTCGGTCGCCTTGTCGCTGGGTCCGCGCAGCGCCTCCGCACGAATCGCGTGCAGTTCGGCCACCCGCCCGCGTGCGTCGGTGGGTTCGCCGGCCGAGGTCTCGGCGCTCTCGTCCAAAACGGTCATGTAGCGACCATACGAAGTTCACCAAGGAAAGCGAGCCGTCGACTCCTCACAGTCTCCGACCCGTTTTCCTGGTGCCACTGAACAGAACCCCGACCATATGCAGGCGTTCCAACTGCTCAAAGGGCTCTCGGCTTGGAGGAGTCGAACAAAGGCGTCACCCGAGAGACCCCTCACATTCGTGGGTCGCACATGCCGCCCCCGGAGTGACACACAGCCGCAGTCGGCGGCTGGCGGCGACGCTTCGAACGGACGGATCGACGCGCACGACCCGGCGCACCGGGTGCTCCCTTGCCTGCGCACCGGTCCCAGCCGTCAGAAGCCGCCACCGAAGTCGCCTCCGCCACCGATGTCGCCCCCGCCGAAGCCGCCGCCGAAATCACCGAAGTCGCCGGAGTCGAAGTCGGCGCCGGAGACGTCACCGCCCTCGTAGCCGGCGCCCCCGAAGTCCCCGTATCCGGAGCCGTAGGTGGCCGCGTACGACGGGGTGGCCATCATCGAGCCGAGCATCGTGCCGACGAGGAGGCCGGGGAGGATACCACCGCCGAAGTAGCCGCCGGCCCAGGGGCCGTAGACCGGGCCCGCCTCCCAGTAGGGGCGGCGGCCAGAGTCGGTGGCGACCTCGCGGACGTCGGGGTCCAGGCCGTCGGTCAGACGGGCCTTGTCTGCGGCGCAGACGGGAACCTCCCGGGGTGCCCCGCCCCCGGGCGTCCAGGTACACCCTCCCGAGCAGCTGGAACGCCCCGCAGATGGCCAGCACCACCCGACCCTGGTCCGCGGCGCGGCGCAGGCCGTCGCCGTCCACCGACCCCAGCAGCCCGGCGGCGGTCGCCT